>CAYXGP010000018.1:22423-58483 GCA_964464515.1 uncultured Enterobacterales bacterium | reverse complement strand
GAGGCCCCGGGTCCACTGGCTTGCGGCGCTCAAAGTCGTATCTGGCCCAAATCAAGAGACAGGGTTCGAGAGCGTCGCACGCCAGTGGACGAAGGGCATCCGCGTGGGACCGCCCTCAGGTCGAGGGGGGAGATTACTTTTCTTGGAGCGGCCTTATCCCGGGGGCTTCCGTCGCCAGGGGATCTCTGGCTCTCCGAGGGAGCGGGCGGCCCATCGACCAGCGACGAACAGGAAGTCGCTCAGCCGATTGAGGTAGGTGAGCGGTCCCCGCCCGACCTCGGGCTCTTCGCGGAGCAGGGTGACGACGCGACGCTCGGCCCGCCGACACACCGTGCGCGCCTGATGGAAGAACGCGCCCACCGGCCCCCCTCCGGGAAGGATGAATTCCTTGAGCGGTCCGACGTCGGCGTTGAGGCGATCGATCCATTCCTCCAGCCGGGCGGTCTCGGTCTGTCCGACCCGGTGCATCCCCTCCCAGCGATCCGCGGGTCGGGTGGCGAGATCGGAGCCCACCTCGAACAGGTCGTGCTGGATGGCGTCGAGCATGTCTTCGAGGACCTGCGAACAGGCCGCCTCGGAGCGGGCATTCCAGGTGCGCACCAGCCCCACCACCGCGTTCAGCTCGTCGACTGTGCCGTAGGCCTCGATGCGGACGTCGTCCTTGTCGACCTCTCTGCCGCCGACGAGGCGGGTGGTGCCGCGGTCTCCGGTGCGGGTGTAGACCCGGGTGATGCGCATGGGGGCTCCGATGCTTGCTGCGACAGGATGTCTGCGACCGGCCGACTCAGTCTTCGCGCGTGGCTGACCGGACCGCGGCCAGCAGCTCATCCACGTCGAACGGCTTGCGGAGTATCCCGGCGTTGGGCAGATCGGTATGCACCTCCAGACCGGACATCAGGATGACGGAGAGATCGGGGAGGGTCTGGCGGAGCTTCCGCGCCAGCGCGGGGCCGCTGAGGCCAGGCATGTGGACGTCGGTGAGCAGGAGGTCGGGGCGGGTCTCGGCGAACCGCTCCTGGGCCTCTTGCCCGTCGCCTGCGAGTACGACGTCGTAGCCGGCCTTCTCCAGTATGGTCCGCACCAGCGTGCGCTCGACGGGGCGATCGTCCACCACCAGCACGGTCGCGGCGGTCGCAAGGTCTGGGGCGGCGGTCTGTGGGGGGGCGTGGAGAGCCGAGCGGTGACCGGGGACCGGCGCGGCGATCGGGAGGAGCACGGTGAAGGTGGCCCCGGCACCCGGTGAGGAGATCACCGAGACGCTCCCCCCGGCCCGCTCCACGAGCGCGCGGACGAGGGTGAGCCCCAGGCCTGTGTTCTCGTCGCTCGCCCTGGTGGTCACGAACGGGGCGAAGATGCGCTCGCCGAGATCCGCTGGGAGCCCCGGGCCGCTGTCGGTGACGCGGACGCGGAGCGATCCCCGGCCCGCGCCACGGAGTCCGGCGTCACCCGAAGGGGTGTCGAGGCGGACGTCGATTCGCCCGCGGCCCTCCTGGGCGTCTCGCGCGTTCTCGATGAGCTGCTGCAGCACCCACGTGAGCTGGTCGGGATCGATGACGATCTCAGGGAGCGACTCCGGGACCGGGAACGAGAGCGCGATGCCGGCCCCCACCGCGTGAGACAGAGAGGGGATGTGCGCGCGGAGGACGGGGCCGGGGCGGATGCGGGCGGGAGCTGCCCGTCGCGACGCCCCGTGGGTCCGCAGGCGCTCGACGAGGTCACAGGCTCGGGTACTGGCCGCCTCGATGGCGGTCAGGTGCTTGTGGGCCGGGTGGTCTGCGCGGAGGATCATCTGCGTCAGCTCGACCCTGCCGCGGATCCCCGTCAGCAGGTTGCCGAAGTCGTGCGCGATCATCGCGACGAGCTGGGTGGAGATCTCGAACCTGCGGATCTCCCGACGCGCGGCGTACAGCTCGTGGCGATCCGAGATGTCCCGTAGCTCAGCCATCACCGCGGCCTTGCCGTCCCATCTGGTGGCCGTCGTGCGCAGCTCGATGATGCGCTCGTCGGGGGGGAGACCGATCACGACCTCTCGCCGCTCTCCCTTCATCATCGCGATGGGCAGCGGCGCGTCCACCAGCTCTTCCGGGCTGGAGTCGAGGAGGGTCCCCGCGGCACTGTTGGCGAAGCGCACGACGCCATGCTCGTCGAACACGACGAGACCGTCCGCGTTGGCGGCGATGGTGTGGAAGTTGTCTTCGGCGCGCTGGGCCCGCTCCCGCTCGCGGTGGAGCGAGTTGACGAGAGCCTGGCGGCGAATCGCATGCCGGATCGTCTGCTCCAGCAGCTCGGGCGTCAGCCCCGCCCCCTTGACCAGGTAGTCCTGCGCTCCCGCGTTCAGGGCTTTGGCGGCCATCGGCTTCTCGGCGAGACCCGTGAGGACGATGACCGGCAGCTCCGGGTGGGTCTGCCGGATGCGCTTCAGCGGCGCCAGCCCCGCGGCGTCGGGGAGCGTCAGATCGAGGATGGCGGACGAGTAGGTGTCGCAGGCCAGCTTGGCGAGGGCCTCCGCCAGCGTGCTCGCGGAGGTCGTCTGGCAGTTCAGCTCGCTTCGCCGGAGGAGGAATTGCAGCAACAGGCGGTCGCTCGGATTGTCTTCGATGAGCAGGATGTTGCGCACGTGAGCCCCGGAGATTTCCGCCTCCTAACCTGCGGATGGTGGAGAACCCACCGGCGGGAGTGTGCGCCAGCGCGCCCAACGGAACGTGAGGACGCCGGCCAGCAGTCCCAGGGCGGCGCCGAGGATGGCGTCACCCAGGAGGCAGGAGATGAAGAGATCGGGCAGCCCCCCCGTGAAGAGCGAGAGCTGATCCAGGAAGTCCTGCCCGCCGTCGGTGTCGAGTCCGGGCCAGCGGCCGTACCGCACCCACTCTCCGATGGCGATGCCCGCGGCGACGAGGAGCGGGGCGATGAGGGGGTTGGAGATGTTCGCGGCGAGGTAGAGCGTCACCTTGTTCAGGCGCAGGGCCGCGGCCGTCGCGATGCAGATCGGCAGGTGCAGGCCATACAGCGGCAGCGTGCCGATCAGCACGCCCAGGCCCACGGCCCAGCCCAGCCGGGCCGGTGAGCGGTGCTCGGCCGCGAGGTGTCGGGCCAGCCCGTGGATGCGCTGGCGGATTCGGGAGACGCGCATGGGGCCCCGGGGAGGGGCGGCGGTACCCCGCGCCCGCGAACCGGATACCCCGGAGCGGATGCGTCCGCTGCCCCGCCTCCTCCTCATCCTGCTCGCGATCGCGTGGGTCTCTGCCGGCCTCGCGCTCGCCGGCTGGCTCGACACGGTCCCCGCGATGGCGCTCAGCGCGGGCTGCGGCCTGGCGCTGGTGGCGTCGATCGTTGCTGCGGTGAGTCAGCCCGGTCTGGGCTGGTTCGGTCCCGCGGAGACCCGGGTGCCCGCGGAGGCCGGCTGCGTGGCCCTGACCTTCGACGATGGTCCACACCCGGAGTCCACGCCGGCGATCCTGGAGGCCCTGCGCGCGGCGAACGCCCGCGCGACCTTCTTCCTGCTGGTCGATCGGGTGGAGCGCTGGCCCGCGCTGGCCCGCGCGATCGCCGCCGAGCACGAGGTGGGTCTCCATGGTCTTCGTCACCACCCGTGGCTGACGCTCTGGGGGCCGGCCCGGGGGGCCTCGGAGCTGACGGAGGGACGCCTGCGACTCGAGACCGTCATCGGGCGTCCGGTGGAGCTGTTCCGCCCGCCGTTCGGCGTCACCAGTCCGCGCCTGGCTGCGGCCACGACGCGGGCCGGGCTGCGGACCATCTGGTGCTCGCTGCGCACCCGAGACGGCATCCGCGTCGACGACGACGTGCTGCTGGCGCGTTGCAGGCGGGCACGGGCGGGCGATATCGTCCTGCTGCACGAGGGGCCGCGTCCCGCGGCGCGGCTGCTGCCGACGATCCTCGTCGAGCTGGCGGTGCGCGGTCTGCGCTCCAGCGCGGTGGGCGATCTGTCGAGAGGACGCCTCGAACCGTGACGTTGGGGGGGAAGTGGAGCGACTGGTGATCACCGGCGTGGCGGCGTGGACCGCTGCGGGACGCGGGGTGGATGCGCTGTCGGCGCTGCTGTCGGAGCGCGGCACGGCGTTCTCCGAGGCGCCCCCCTACGCCGCCGAGGGGCTCTCCACGGCGCGCTGCGCGCGCATCGCGGGGCTCGATCGTCGCCGCCCTGCCGCCGCGCTGCTGGTCGAGACGGTGCGGAGCGCGTTGGCGCAGGCCGGGCTGTCGGGATCGTCGGCGGGGCTGGTCGTCGGCACCAGCAGCGGCGACATCTGCGGGCCCTGGGAGGACTGGCACCGCGCGGCGCTGGCCGGCGACGTTCGCGACGAGGTGGAAGGGCCGCGGCAGGCGATCACCGACTCCGGAGCCGCGCTGCTGGGCCTGGCGCCGGCCACCACGGTGTCGATCGCCTGCGCCAGCGGCACCGCAGCCCTGGCCGTGGCGGCGGGGTGGCTGGCGGACGGCCGCGCGCCGGCGGTGGTGATCTGCGGGGTGGACGCCCTGTCGCTCTACATCCACGCCGGCTTCTCGGGGTTGGGGGCCCTGTCTGCGGATCGCCCCCGGCCGTTCTCCGCCGAGCGCGACGGCCTGCTGCTGGGCGAAGGGGCCGGCGCGCTGGTCATCGAGCCCGCGGCCTCTGCGAGCCGGCGGGGAGCGGCGGTGCTCGCGGAGCTGGCCGGCGTCGGGCTGTCCGCGGACGCGGTACACATGACGGCGCCGGATCGCCAGGGCGGCGGCGCGGCGCGGGCCATGCAGGCCGCGCTGGCCGACGCTGGCGTAGGCGCAGACACGGTGGACCTCGTCTCGGTGCATGCCACCGGCACGGTGTTCAATGACGCGATGGAGGGCCGCGCGCTGAGTCGGGTGTTCGGAGATCGCCCGCTCGACCTGTTCGGCGTCAAGCAGGCCATCGGACACACCCTCGGCGCCACCGGGGCCATCGAGGCCGCGGTCGTCGTGTCTGCGATTTGTGAAGGCGCGCCGCCTCCCGGACCGGCGGGGATCGACCCGGAGCTGGGCCTCCCCGAGGCCCCGGGGAGAGCTCCGCGGGTGGTCGTGTCGACGAATTCAGCGTTCGGCGGAGCCAACGCAGCTGCGGTGCTGGCCGCGCCGGGTGCGCTCCCTCCGCTGAGACGCCGCGACGTGAAGACACGAATCGCTGCGCATGCGATGATTCGGCTGGCGGCGGACGAGCGCGCGACGTGGACCGCGGCGCCGGATCGCTTCCGTCGCATGAATCGCTTCGTGCGCGTGGGGGTGCTGCTGTGCCGCGATCTGTTCGCGCAGGTTGCGCCGACTGCTGACACCGGAGTCGTGCTGGTCAGCGCGACCAACTGCCGCGGGGCAGACCTCCGCTACCACCGACGGCTGGTGGAGCGCGGGGCAGCCCGAGCGCCGCGGGTCGAATTCATATACACGGTCCCCGGGGCGCCGGCCGGTGAGGCGGCGATCCTGTGGAAGCTCACCGGCCCCTCCCTCGTGCTGTGCGACGACGGCGGCCTCGATCAAGCGGTCTGCGAGGCGGAGCGCCTGGTTCGGCGCGGCCGCGCCGATCGTCTGGTGGCGATGGCGGTGGAGGCCCCCGGCCGGGGATGTCCGGCCCGGGGAGCGGCGGTGATCATCGTGAGAGAGAGACCATGACCTCGTTTGAAGACTTTTCGCTCGATCCCCGACTCCTCGCGGCCTGCGCCGCGCAGGGGTTCGAGGCGCCCACGCCCATCCAGGCCGAGGCGATCCCGCCGCTGCTGGAGGGCCACGACATCATCGGCCGCGCCCGCACCGGATCTGGAAAGACCGCGGCGTTCGCGCTGCCGCTGCAGGAGGCGGTCAAGGAGCGCGCCAGCGGCGTCCGGGCGCTGGTGCTCGCGCCGACCCGGGAGCTGGCGCTGCAGGTCTATCGGGTGCTCGTCGAGATGTCGGACGGCCTGCCGGTGCGTATCCTGCCGGTGTACGGCGGTACGCCGTTTCCGCCACAGCTCAAGGCGCTGCGGGCGGGGGTCGATGTGGTGGTGGGCACACCCGGCCGGGTGCTCGATCACATCGGCCGCGGGACGCTGAACCTGGGATCGCTCAGGCTGTTCGTGCTCGACGAGGCCGATGAGATGCTCCGCATGGGGTTCATCGAGGACGTCGAGCGGATCCTGGACGCCACGCCGGCTGGGCGGCAGATCGCGCTGTTCTCCGCGACCATGCCGGACCCCATCCGTCGCATCGCCGAGGCGTGGCTGAACGAGCCGGTGAACGTGGAGGTGGAGAGCGGTGAGCTCTCCACCTCCCACATCACCCAGAAGTGGATCTGCGTGCCCCGACGCCGCAAGCTCGCGGCGCTGGAGATGGTGCTTCAAGGGGAGCCCCGCGGGCCCAGCCTGGTCTTCGCCCGCACGCGGGTGGGCTGCGCGGAGCTGGCCGACGCCCTGGCGAAGGACGGGTTTCCGGTGGACGCGCTGCACGGCAATCTGAGCCAGGCCGCCCGGGAGCGGGTGCTGGCCCGCCTGCGCGCGGGGCGCCTGGAGATCCTCATCGCCACCGACGTGGCTGCTCGGGGGATCGACGTCCCGCATCTGGTGCGCGTGATCAACGTCGACATGCCGGGCGATCCCGAGAGCTACGTCCATCGCATCGGGCGCACTGCCCGCGCAGGGCGCGCGGGGCTGGCCATCACGTTCGTGGAGCCGCGGGAGCGGGGACGGCTGCGCATCCTGTGCAAGCGCATCGGGCAGAAGATCGAAGAGGACAGGCTGCCCTCGCCCGCCGACATCGCGGTGCAGCACTCCGAGCGCCTGTCCCGCGTGCTCACCCGCACGATAGAGGACACCGACTGCGCGGTGGAGCGCGGGTGGGTGCAGCGGGAGATCGAGCAGGGGGAACGGAGCGCCGAGGATCTGGCGACGGCGGCGATCCACCACCTGGCGAAGATCCGCGGGCTCCAGCTCGCCGCGCCACCTCCGCCCGAGCCCAGGGGCTCCGACCGGCGAGCGATCGAGGACCCGGTGGATCTGTTCCTGCCCATGGGGCGCCACCACGGTCTGCGACCGGCCGATCTGGTGGGCGCGCTCACCCGGGAGGCGGGGGTCGCCTCGAGGGAGATCGGCCGGATCACCATCGGGGTGCGCAAGGCGTTCGTGGTGGTCCCGCGTACCGTGGCGTCCCGCCTGGTGGAGGGAGACATGCTCAACATCCGCGGCACCGACGTTGCGCTCCGGCTGGCGCGCCCGCGCGGCGGGCAAGACCAGGGGAAGCGGCGTTGGCGGTCCGGCGCGCCGGGTCCGAAGCGGGGGCGTCACCGCTGAAGGCGGAAGGTCTCGACGAACCAGGGGTGATCTGTGAAGTCGATGGCGTCGGCCGGGGTGGTGTACCGCGGGTCGAGGGCGTGGTGGATGCGTCCCAGCGTGACCGCGTCGCGCTGCGAGGTGACCGGGAAGCCCGCGCGGATCAATCCTGCCACGGCCACCCCCACGCCCTCTCGGTAGCGCTGCGGTGTGTCGTGGCCGTCGTAGATCACGTTGGTGCCGCAGGAGTCGCTGACGTCGAGCATCACGCACAGCTCCACGCGCTCGGCGCGGGCGTGGTCGAGGAGGGCGCGCGCGCCAGCGACGAGCGCGGCGGTGCGATCGACGCCGCCGCTGTCCATCACCCGGGCGCGGCCATCGAGGACATCGAATCCATCACCGCCGGCGATTATCGTGAGCGCGCGGGGGGTGCCCAGGGTGAGGTGCTCCGGGCAGAACGGGAGCGCCCGCACGTTCGGCAGCGCTGCCAGCGCCTGCACCGGCGGGCTGGGGTAGGGCCCGCCCTGCCAGCCGGTGGACTCCCCGAGCATGCACGCGCTCACCAGGACCCGCAGGGGGTCGGCCCGGGTGGCCTGCCGAACACGGCTCCAGTCGAGGTGCGTGAGATCCAAGGGGCCTCCGAGCCTTCTACGGGGCAGGCATCCGGTTACCCACTCCTCCATGCCTCCTCTATCGCTGTTACCGCTGCTGCTCGGCGTCGCTCAGGCCGACGCGCCCGCCGATCGGCTGCCGACCCCGCGCCCCGAGCCGTGCATCGAGCTCACGGGAGATCCGGAGGATGGCGAGATGATCGCCTCCGCCGGCCTGTCGTATGACCAGGTGGCCGTCGCGTTGAAGGCGGTGATCCAGACCGCGCTGTATTGCCCGCGTCCGGACGGGATGGACGCCGTCCATCTCACGTTCGAGCTGCTCGTGGGCTGTGACGGTGTCGTCTCATCGATCGAGACCGAGGACGACGGGGAGGCGCCCGCAGAGTACGTCTCGTGTGTCTCTGCAGTGGTCGAAAAGGCCGACTTTCCGGCGCACGACATGCCGGATGGGATGCCGGTGACCTACCCTGTGAATGTCGCCTGGTAGGAGACCGCGTACCCTACGCGATCAGCCATTCAGGCCTGGGGCGGGAACACGAACGGAAAGGTGATGATCGCCTTCTCCCCCCGATCCAATCGAGGGAACCGAACGGCCGCGAGCCGCTCCTGTACACACGTCTCTGCGCCCGAATGACGCAGACTCGTGGACTTGATCGATGATCGGGTCACCCCACCGGCAGAGTCGATGCTGAATCGTACCAGAACCTTGCCGGCCAGGCCGGGGTTGCTCTTGAGCGCGTCGGCGTAGCAGCCGTCGATCCCGGCGCGCTGCTCCGCGATGGTGGACTGGACCGCCTCGGTGGAGATCCCCCCGAGCACGATGGGGTTCGGCAGGATCGGTTCGCCGCCGATGTTCCCGGCGGGCGCCGCTGGAGACTCTGCCGGAGATGCTGCTGGAGATGCCGGAGGCGCAGCATGAGGTGCCGCCTGCGCGACCTCATGCTGTGTTGCCTGCTCCTGTGCGACGGGCGGGTCTGCTTCGCATGCCGCGAGGAGACCGCAAGCCCCGAGGGACGCGAGGAGCCCGAGCGCGGGCAGGTCGCTCAACGTCCCCTCCCGGGCTTCTTGTTGCCGCCGGACTTCTTGTTGGACGAGCCGCCGCCACGGGACGACGAGCGGTCGGGAGAAGAGCCGCTGCCCGAGGACGCACCCGGCCCGCTGGACGAGCTGCCTCCCATCATCACCATCGCCGCGCCTGCGCCAGCGCAGCCCAGGACCAGCACCGCCGCCATGGCCATCATGGCCATCATCGAGCCCCCCTTCTTCTTCGGCGCGCTCGCGATGGCCGCTGCTGCGGGAGAGACCGCAGCGGGAGACACCGCCGCGGGGGCTGCGGCGATGGCGGGCCGCGGGGCGGGCTCCGGGAGCTGCGCAGCGGCTGCGTTCTCGGGGCCGATCTCTTCCACCGCGCGGCGCAGGGACTCCTCGATCACCACGCGCGAGACCAGGTAGCGGTACACCGGGAGCATGTCGGCGCCGGTCGCGACCACGCCGGCCACCTTGTCGGCGCTGCCCAGCGCGCCCGGCATGTACTTCGCGGCGGTGTCGGCGACCGGCTTGAGGTAGCTGGCCGACTTCGTGACCAGCGTCTCCAGGGGGGCCATGAGCTTGCCCATCATGCCCGACGCCTGGCTGGCGTCCGCGCCGGCCACCGCGCTCAGGCGTTCGGCCTGGTCGCCGCCGAACCGCTCGAACAGCGAGGAGAGCAGGGTGCCCCCCTTGAGGAGCGCGTTGTCGGCGAACGGCAGGCCGACCTCTACGGCCGCGTAGTAGAACAGCAGCGCTTGCCCGGAGGGCAGCGCGCGGATGCGCTCGAGCTTCTCGGTGGGGCCGCCGGGGAACAGCCGGTAGATCATGTACGACAGGCCGAGCCCCTTGAGGACCGCGTCGGTGGCCTGCTGCTTGTCGGTCTCAAGGGCCTCGGCGCGCGCGCCCTTCTTCGACTTGTACAGCGCCACGGCGGACTTCACGCCGGAGTAGATCGACAGCCCCGAGTCGGCGGTGTCGAGCGCCCGGGCCATCTTCAGCACGGCCGCGGCGTCGGGGGCCAGCGCGATCTCCCTGGCGCGGGCCAGCGTCCTCGGGCCGGCTGAGCCCGCGGCCTGCTCGAGCGCCCCGGTCATGTCGGGGTACCAGCTCAGCTCCGGGGCGAAGGGCACCAGCTTGCACAGCGCGTGCGTCAGGCGGACGGTGTAGTCCTTCTCCTTGAAGGCGCCGAGCATCTCCTCTGCGGTCTTGGCCATGGTCTCTCCTGGTCTCCATGATCTGGTCGTATCACGCCCGTGGGTGGTGTTCGTGGGGGATGCATCTTACCAGGTTTCCCCAGCGATCTCGCCGAACCCTCTGCGCCCTCCTGTCTACGAGCTTCGCCGAGGACTGTCGTCCCCGGCAGCGACCTCTCCCAGGCTGCCCAGCTCCTGGAGGACGAGAAGAAGGCCCGAAAGCAGGGCGCGTGGCTCATCGGCGGCGGGGTTCTGCTCGGCACCGCCGCGACCAGCGCGATGGCGGTGGGCGCGGCGAGCACCATGCAGGATGCGCCGACGTTCTCCGTGGTGGCGGTCGCCGGCTACGGCGGCGGGATCACGTTCGGGGTGCTGAAGATGAACAAGGCGCGGCGTCTGCGCCGCGAGCGCGAGGCGCTGTCTGGCGCCGCCTACTCCGTGCCGACCGTCTCATCGGGATGGGCGAACGTCAGCCCGGCCCGAGTCTCGTCCAATGCTGCCGAGAGCCGCTCGTACTCCGCGGCGGTGGCCTCTGTCAGCCCGGTCTCCATCAGGTCCACTCCCTCGTCCCACAGCCCCGAACGGAGGTAGTAGAACGAGTCGACGATCTCGTCGCCCAGATCCCGGCGCAGCAGCTTCCACTCCGCGTCGCGGATCATCCGCAGGCTGCTGGCGGTCGCCGGATCTCCGTTGGGCCAGAACGACTCGGTGAACAGCTCCTCGCGCAGAGAGACGGTCGGGTCCGCCAGAACGGGCAGCAGGCTGCGGCCGTCCAGCGGTGTCCGCGCGAAGTGGAACACCCGCTGATCCCACTCTGCAGGGCTTGTCTCTACATGATCGTCAGGCCCTGTCGTAGCCAACGCTGCGCGGCTGCCCCACTCCACCTCCGCGATCTCCGCCACGGTCGGAAAAAGATCGACGAAGTGGACCAGCGCGCTGGTCTCCGCGCCGGGCTCGCCGACGTGCGATCCGACCACGATGAACGGCACGTTCACCCCACCCTCGTAGACGGTGCCCTTGGAGCGCAGGTCATTCCACGGCGAGCGGATGCCGTGGGACGGGGTCCCGTTGTCGCTGAGGTACACGATGGTCGTGTTCGCCAGTACATCGGCCGGGATCCCAGCCAGCAGGCGCCCGATCTCCGTGTCTACCGTCTCGACCATCGCGTCGAAGAGATCGTCTTCGGACGGCGACATCCCCAGTCGGCTCGAACGCAAGGCTCTCGGCGGCCTGTGCAGCGGCTCGTGCGCGCTGTTGTACGCGACCCACAGAAACCACGGCTCGGGCAGGGTCTCGATCTGGCCCAGCGCCTCGTTCGTGGTGTCGGTGGTCATGTAGGTGTCCGACCACTCCTGGACACCGCTCACGTTCTTCTCCCAATTCCAGTAGTGCCGCGGGACGTTGCCGGGCTGCACCGCCTCCAGCGGGTTGGCGAGCGAGCCGGCGTGGTAGGAGAAGCCCTGCTGCAGCGGGTGCATCCCCGGCGCTTCGCGCTGAAAGCTCGCCAGGTGCCACTTGCCCACGGCCGCCGAGGTGTAGCCGTGCGGACTCGCCTCCAACATCTCGGGGATGGTCACCTCGTCCAGCAGCAGGTCGAAGGTGTCGGTGTCGGCGTAGATCCAGGTCCCGATGCCGGTCCGGCTGCCGTGGCGTCCGGTCAGGAGCGACGCCCGGGACGGTGAGCACACCGGGTTGCTGTAGGTGTCGCGGAACAGCATGCCCGCGCAGGCCAGGGCGTCCAGGTTCGGGGTCGACGCCGGGTTCGGGTGCTCGCCATAGGCCGCCGTCTTGTCGATGCCGACGTCGTCGGTGATGATCACCAGCACGTTGCTGCCGGCCCCCCCGGTGGCCCCCTCGCGGGCCGAGAGCAGCGCGTCGCAGGTGATGGACTGGAGATCGGGGCGGCACCCGAGGAGGAGCACGCCGAGGAGCGGACCTCTCGTGACAGCTTTCGGCAAGGACTACCTCCAGGACCGTGGGCTCTAACCGGGGCGGCGAACGAGCCCCGGGTCGCCAAGGAGCCCTGGGTCGCTGGCCGCCCCCGTCAGTCCTCGCGGACCCCCTGCGGCGCGGTCTGCTGCGGCCACCGAGTCGTCTGGCACGCCTGCACATCGCGCCAGTCGGTCTCGAACGTCATCACCGAGCTGAGGTTGGCCCCGCAGACGTTGGCGCCGCGCAGCGTGGCGTTCCCGAGATCGGCCCCCGAGAGGTCGGCCCCCGAGAGATCCGCCCCCGAGAGGTCGGCCCGCCGCAGCACGGCGTTGGTGAGCGTAGCCCCGGACAGATCGGCGCCGGGCAGCCGGGTGGCGGTGAGGTTGGCGCGCGTGAGATCAGCCCGGACCAGCCTGGCGTCGGTGAGGTCGGCGTTGGACAGGCCGATCCCCTTCATCGTGGCCTCGGTGAAGTCTCCTCCGGGTGCGGACAGATCCGGCAGCCGGTACTCCCGGAGATCGCGTCCGGCGGCCTCGAGCCCTGGCGCGCTTCCCCCGGGGCCCAGCGCTCCCTCAGGTGGTGTGTCCCCGGGCCACTGCGTGCCCGGATTGAACCGGGCGCCGGTGAAGTCTCCTCCCGAGAGGTCGCCGACGAACACGGCCTGTCGGACGTCGGCCCATCGCAGGGACGTCTCGCGCAGAGTGCTGCTGGTGAAGCGCGCCTCGACCAGGTCGGTCTCCGACAGATCGGCCCACGACAGGCGGGCGCCGTCGAACGTGGCCTCGGTGAAGTCGGCGCCGGTGAGATCGGCCCCTCGGAGATCGGTCCCCGTGAGTACAGCGGCGCGCAGCCTGGTCTCGCGCAGGTCGAGCCCGCGGAGATCGACCCCTGAGAGGTCGAGTCGGGACGTCCCCAGCTTGGCGAGGAGCGTGATCACCCCGCGGGTGACCGACGAGAACCCGACCGGAGCCTGGCCAAGCGCGAACCCGATCAACAGTGTGCTGGCCGGCACGAGGATGAACATCCGAATCTGCTTGCGGCGGGCTCGGCGCTGCTCCTTCTGGCGGCGATCCCAGCCTTCGTCGTGCAGCACCTGGTTGGCCTTGAAGAACGCCCGCTCCTCGGCGGTGCGCAGCACGAGGTCGCCCTGGAACGGCGCGATCTCATCGAAGTGCTTCTCCGGGAGCAGGTCCTCGTCTCGCTGCCCACCCTGCAGCCACAGCGAGAACCCCTGGCGCATGAGCTTGCGGGCGCGGTTGAGACCGGTGGACTCCTCACCGTACTGCTGGATGCGCGCGATCAGCGCCTCGTGGGTGATGCGGTACACCCGCGAGTCGGGCCAGCGGGCGTCCGAGCCGCCCTGCACGATTCGCCAGCGATCCTCCAGCTTGCGCAGCACCTCTCGCCGCCGTCCGTCGTCATCATCGAATGAGGAGACCAGCTCGGTCTCGGGCGCGGGGCGGCTGGTGGCGGAGCCGGGCAGATGGGTGAGCGCGCGCAGCAGCTCTCGGGCTACGCCGCGCTCCTCAGGCTCCAGACCGCCGATGGCCTCATCGAGGATGCGGCCGATGATGCCCTGCGCGCCGCCCAGGTGGAAGCGGTAGTGCTCCTGCGTGATCACATGGGGCTCGGGACCGCGCCGGACCATCTCCCACAGCCGCGCGCCGACGGCCTGGATGCGGGGGGCCACCTCCCCGGAGGTGTCGGCGAGGATGTCTGAGACGATCTCCTCCACCAATCCTTCCTCGAAGGAGAACGGCGCGTAGGCCACCGGCAGCCCCTCCATGCCGGGCTCGCGCAGCGCGGCGATGAGGTCGGTGCGCTCCAGGGGAGCCAGCGAGAGCGTGCGCGACCACCGATCCATCGGCAGCGGGCTGAGCCCCCTCAGGAGGGCCCCCAGGTAGTCCTCTCGGATCGAGAAGATCATCCGCACCCGCCGATCCCAGCCGGCCAGCAGCGACGAGAGCGCCACCCGCAGCGCCGCGGCGTCGGCCGGATCTCCGGTGGTCAGGGCCTCCTCTGCCTGATCGATGACCACCGCTGCGGGGCGACCGGTGTGCTCGACCAGCGCATCCAGCGCCGCCGAGAGGGTGTCGGGCGCCTCGGTGATGCCGCAGCGGCCCAGCTCTCGCCGGACCATCTCCTCCAGCAGCGACAGCGGTCGGGGGGTGCCCTGCACGCGGAACACCTGATGGCCGATGTCCTCAAGCCCCGGGATGACGCGCGCGGAGACGAAGCTGCTCTTGCCCACGCCGCTGGCGCCGGTCAGCAGGAGCATTGGGGGGGCGTCGGGGTGCTCCCAGAGCTCACGGAACCGGGCGGCGTCGGCGTCGCGGCCGAAGAAGATGCTGCGGAACGCCGCGGTGAAGGGCTCCAGGAACCGAAACGGCTCGGTGGGTACCCAGGTCTCGCGCTCGGCGTCAGAGAGCCCCCCGGTCGGTCGGCTGACGCCGGAGATCTTGCGCAGGGCCTCGGCCAGCGCGGCCCAGTCCGGGTAGCGCTCGCCCGGGGACTTCGCGAGCAGGGTGTGGACCACCCGCGCGACCGGCCGCGGCACCCGCGGGTTGAGCGTGAGGAGGTCGAGGGGGTCGATGTGCAGGTGCTGCTTGAGGAAGGACTGGGAGCTGGGCCCGGGGAAGGGGGAGCGGCCCGCGAGCAGCTCGAACAGGATCACCCCGAACGCGTACAGGTCGGTGCGATGGTCGACCGACCACCCCAGCACCTGCTCGGGAGCCATGTACCGGGGGGTGCCCATGATCGCGCCGGGGCGGGTCAGGCGGGCCGCGAGCTGACCACCGTCGGGATCGGCCTCCGACTCAGGCCTGGAGCCTGCCAGCGTCACCGCCGAGGAGTCTCCGTGCAGGGAGGCCGCCTGGAGGGCGTCCACCACGGGGGTCGGGGCGTCGTCCGTGGGCTCGATCAGCTCCGGCGAGGGGACGTCCGCGCCCTCCAGGAGGATCGCGAGCCCGAAGTCCAGCACCTTCACGGTGTCGTCTTCCAGCACGAAGATGTTGTCGGGCTTGAGGTCGCGGTGGACCAGGCCGACCCCCTGGGCCGCTCCCATCCCGCGCACCACCTGCCAGGCGATGTCCAGCACCTCTCCGACCGGCAGCGCGCCGCGGCGACGCAGCCGCTCGCCCAGCGTCTCGCCCCGCAGCAGCTCCATCACGACGAAGCAGGCGCCGTCGGGGGTGACGCCGAAGTCGTGGACCGTCACCACGTTGGGGTGGTTGAGCTGGCTGGTGGACTGCGCCTCGCGCTCGAAGCGGGCCACGGCGGCCTCGCTGCGCAACAGCTCGGGGCGCAGGAGCTTGATCGCCACCCGCCGATCCAGGGCGATCTGCAGACCCCGGAAGACCTCGCCCACACCCCCGCGCCCGATGCGCTCGCCGAGGCTGTACCGGTCGGACAGTCGTTCCATCGGTGGATGCTATCCTCCGGACGTGGTCGAGCCCTTCCCCCACACCCATCGGTGGTGCGCCGCTGCGCTGTTGGCAGGGGTTTCGGTAGGGCTGCTGGAGGGCTGCGCCAGCAGCGAGGCAGGTCTGATACGAGCGCTCACCGGGCCTGGCGTGATCGGCCAGATCAGCGAGGGCCGGATGAGTGAGGGGCGGGCTCTCGTCACCCTGCACGGCCCGCGCTGGAGCACCGGGGGAGAGGTCTCGGCGCGCGTGAGCCTGGATGAAGACGGCGCGCGCTGGCTGGCGTTTCCGCTGAAGATGGGCGTGGGAGACGTGGAGGCGGTGCTGCGGGTCGATGGGGGCGCGGCCCGTCTCCCGCTGGGCGGACGGCCCGGTGAGTTCGACGTGGATCTGGTCTGCTCGGAGGGGCCTGCCGACGCGACGGCGCTGGAGTCAGCGGGGCGCGCCTCGGCAGATGCGCTGCGCGCGGAGCGGTTGGCCTGGGCTCAGGGGGTCTTCCTCCTCCGCTCGGGGGCGCGCACGGCCGGTGAGGTCCGGCTGCGGGGCGAGCTGCCGCCGCAGATCGCCGTGTATGACACGTTCTGGCTGTCCGACGGGCTGGTGTCGGCCGAGCGGCAGGATGACGGCGGAGATCTGGTGCTCCGGTTCGCTGCACGACCTGCGCTGATGAGCGAGGACGCCGTCCTGCGGATCAACGTCGCATCGGGGGTCGCGGTGGTGCCGACCGCCCAGCACCCCTCGCGGAACGACCGGCGGCTGGACCTCGTGCCCGGGGAGCTGAACGAGACGGAGCGGGCGGCGGCCGTGGCTGCGGCGATCACCGCTGCCGACGCCGCCGAGCGGGAGTGGGTGGCGGAGATGGCCCCCCGACTGGCGCAGGAGGCGTACGCGGACGGGGTGTGTCGGCAAATGCGCTCGCTGGACCCGACGTGGGCGCTGCTGTTCGCCGGGTACGACGTGAACGTGAGCCGGAGCGGCGGGGGCTGCGTCGTGGATTTGGAGCCGACGGTGGTGCAGCATCGAAGGAGATTTCGAGGGACGCTGGCGGAGTGACCTCGCGTTTCTCCATATGCAGGTACAGTAGCGCGGGTTCAAGTTGACCCGTACTTCTGTATGCCCTGGGTGAGCAGCGGCCCCTTCGTGGCCGCTGCTCACCCAGCGGCATCCAGCACCGACGATTCCAGTTTGTCCTGTGGACAACCTGAACCCGCGGCCCTGTAATCAGCTATCTGTTGGCAACAGGAGACGAGCCAGGCGCAGCCCCTGGCAGGCGTCGGCGAGGCGGGCGGCGCGGTCTCCCCCGCCGATCAGCTCCGCATGGCGGAGATCCAGGCTCTGCAGAGCCGGTAGGGTCGAGAGAGCCTCCACCGATTGCACACACAACTCACCGCTGACACGCAGGTGCTCCAGCCGCGGGTGTCCCTCCAACAACCACAGGTTGAAGCCATACTGCGCCTGCCAGACCGCGAGTCGGCGCAGACGCGGAAGAAAGAACGAGATGCTGCTTCCGAGGGCCGCGCGCTCCAGCACCAGGGACTCGATCAGGGAGCCGCCGAGGTCGGTCAGGTCAAGCGTCTCTGCGATGTCGGTGATCCCCAGGTGTCGGAGCCCGGTCATGTCTGCGATGTGGCCGAGGAGGTGGCTGTGGGGACACCGGTTCAGCTGGAGCCAGACCACCCCCGGTACCCTCTCCATCCACTCCAGGTCTCGCGTGTCCGGCGGGCAGAACGCAGCGAGCGCGGTCAGTCTCGCGAAGCGAGCCGGCCAATCTCCGTCCGTTCGCCTGAAGGCCGCAGTCAGGTAACCATGCGTCGGGTCCCTGACCCCGGGGATGAGCACGTCTTCGTACAACACCATCGGCCCGAGGACCGCGTCCATGACCGCTGGGGGCTGCTGCTGCAGGGCGGAGAGCGCCCGCTCCTGCTCGGCGGCGTTCGGTGACATGAGCGCCTCCCTGAGGCGCCTCGCGGGGCCGGGAGCGGGAGCGGCCGGAGCCCGGGGGAGAGACGCTGAGACCCGGGAGGCGGTCGCCGGCCGGCCCGTCGGGATCCTTCGTCGGCGCGAACGGCGCCCGAGGCGTCGTTCGCGATTGGACTCACGGAACAGGTCCTCGTGTTCCATCCCTCCCTGGCCAGAGTCCGGCAGATCCGGCCAGGCGGCCTGCTCGGCGTCGTGGAATTCGTACAAGGCTCTCTCGTCGGCCCACCAGCGTTCGCCGCGGGACGCATGACTCGGCGTCGACTCTGGCGGACTTCGCGGTGGCTCTCGCTCGTCCGGGTTTGCAGCCGCTCGCGAGTGTTCGCTCATGAGACCGAGCGCCGCCTGCAAGCGCGCAGAGGTTCCCCAGCGACTCATGTGTTTCGTACCCGATCGCGCGCCCGGCGCGCTCGAAGACACACCGTCGCCCCCCACTTTGCGGCCTTCGCCGGTCTCCTGCCGGTCAGCACCCAGAGCACGTCGATACCGGGGGGCGCCCGCTCCGGCGCCGGGCCGTAACCGTCCGTGAAGTAGACGATCAGGGAGGGGGAGAACCGCTCGATGATCCCGGGAGCGAAGGGCGGTCGCAGATCGGTACCTCCGCGACCGACCATCGAGAGGGTCCGCAGCTCCCTGGGGAGCCACTTCGCTTCTCCAATCTCGGTGTCGCATTGCACCAGGGCCACCCGGAGCTGCTGCTG
The DNA here is from genome assembly GCA_964464515.1 of uncultured Enterobacterales bacterium. Lineage (GTDB taxonomy): Bacteria > Myxococcota_A > UBA796 > UBA796 > UBA2385 > CAYXGP01. The sequence continues at coordinate 40,359 of CAYXGP010000018.1, read as the reverse complement.
GACGAGCGCCTGGAGTTCATTGACGACCTCCTGGAGTTCCCGGTGGCTCATGGACCCGGAGGTGTCGACAGCCGCCATCACCACCGGGCGCTCGCGTCGCCTCCGGCGCCCCGGCACGATGCCCACCAGATCCGGGTGCCGCCGGCTGGGATGGCGTCGCGTCGAGTAGCGGGTGAGCAGGCCCCGCACGCGGCGCCGCAGCAGCTGCGTCCAGGGGAGCTGCGAGATGCCCTCGGGGAGAAACTGCTCCACGGCCCGGCCGGAGAGGAGGCCGGGATGATGCTGCAGCCGATCTCGCGTGGCGCGGTCGATTTCCTCGCCGACGACGTGGGCGGCTTCGTTCACGATATGGGTGGGCGCAGGGGGCCGGCCGTCCAGCGTGTCTCTGTGAGAAGTGGCGTCCGCCCGCAGCGGAGAGAGCACGAGGTGGTGGTGTTCCACGGCGGGGAGTTGGTCTTCTTTCGAACGCAACATCTCGTAGAGCTCTGACGTGCTCTTTCCCGCCGGGAGCCCGAACCGACTCAACGTAAAGGCGTCTCCGGGCAGCGGGTAGGGCACGTACTCATTGGCGATGCACTCCGTGGCCACGATCCAGGCCCGGGGGTGTTTCGCGGCGTCCTCCGGACGAGGACCGAGGTGGCCGAAGATCACATGGTCGATCTCGTGCAACAGAACACCCATCCGCTCTTCGTGCGCTATCTCCAATACAAAGCCCGGGTTGTAGAACAGGCGAAGCTCACCGGAATCATCCAACCCGACCGCCATCGTCGGCACGCTGGGATCTTCCTCGATTCGGGTCAGCGCGAGCACGACCCAGTGGAGGGGGCGGTCGAGAATCAACGCGTCGATCGCGCGTTCAAGCGCCAGCCGGGCACGATCTGCGCGCTTGCCCCGCCGCATCCCCGGCCGCGCGCCCCGCGACGGGACGCCGCCGCCAGTCTTCATCCAATGCTCGACGATGGTCTTCCCCTCTTTCAGACCGCATCTGGTGAGCGAACGGAGTCGCTTGATCGCCTGGATTTTGCGCCCTCCGATCGCGATCGCCGCCATCTCCTGGACGTCGGCATGCGAGACGTACATGCCTGCGACCACGTGGTAGGCGTCGTCTCCGTCCCGCACGCGGAGCGGGCGTGGCATGAGCTGGCCCGACGGCAGCATCCCTTCCATCAGATTCCAACCGACGAGCTCCTGGGCAGCGTCGATCGGCGAGACTCCGCTCTCCACCAACAGGCGCCAGGCCCGAAGCGGCGCACCGCCGCGACCTGTTCGGGCGAAGCGTACCAGCCGGGCGACCTCGACGTCCGTGAGGGCGCGTGGTGTGGGGGCGACGTCTCCGTGAAGGCGGAGAACCTCCAGCGCGTGTCCATTGGTACACCACGTATCGACGAGCCCCACGGCGACCTCGGGTGGGCGTCTACCGCCGGACAGAGACGCCACAAGTCCCACATACGCGCCTGACTCCAACTCAAGTGACTGAATGTATGCGTTGGCCTGGGAGGTGATGTACCGTCTCGTCTTCCGCAGCGCGGCGGCGGCGGCGCGACGGAGGGCCTGCCACGCCAACGGGACCAGCTGGTCGGCGGACAGCTCCGGACGCGGCCACGGCTGCGGAACGCCGGACACGCTCAGCCCCGCCCCGTTGCGCCCGCGATCACCTCCAGGCGTTCAAGCACAGGCAGCCCGAGGTCTGGCGGCACGACGTTCAGCACGCGGTGCATATCATCGAGGACCACGCCCCGCGGGATCCGCTCGGGCCGCTGTAGGAACTCGAGGAGCTGGTCGAGCGCGATGTTCACCCGATCGAGCTGACGGGCCTTCGTCCAGCGCTCGAATGTCCGCACGTAGGCGGCGGGCTGCCGCAGCAGATCCTCCGGCGCGATGTGCGCCAGTTGGGTGTTCAGCTCCATCACCAGGGCCCTCGCGGTCATCGGGCCCAGCAGTCGGGCCAGCAACTGTTCGAGGGCGGCGGGCTCCCGCCCCAGGCGCAGACCCGCCTCAAGGAGCGCCGCGGCATGGGTCCAGGTGCGCGGCGGGGCCTTGTCGAAGGCTGCGGTGTACCGGCCGACGAAATCGACGACGGTGGGGTGTACGTCCCCGGAACGGGCCCAGCGGAGCCACGCGTCGCGGTCGGGTACCACCTCGAGGATCACGAACCGGCTGGAGAGCGCCGGGTCGAGGACATCGACGTCGTAGGTGTGGTCGTCGGGGTTGACGCAGGTGGCCAGGAAGCACCCCTCAGGGAGGCGGTAGTCGTTGAGCCGCCGTGTGGTCAGGAGCTGCAGACAGGGCTGGCGCACGCTGCGGTCGCAGCGATTCAGCTCTTCGAGCACCAACATGCAGGGACCGCTGTCCGGCGGGGGCAGGGTGGCTGGCGGCGCGAACCGGGTGAGTCCGCCGTCGCGGTAGGGCATACCGGTCAGATCCGTGGCTTCGAGCAGCGACAGATCCAGCACATAGGGAACCAATCCCCGCTGCCGGGCGAAGTGTTCGACGTACTCGCTCTTTCCGATGCCGTGGGTACCCACGAGCATCACGGGAAGACCGGCCCCGCGGATGACATCCAGCGCCTCTCCCAGGGCCGGGGAGACCGCGATGGGGGTGTTTTCGGTGGGCAAAGGGCCTCTCGATGGAGGGGGGACCAGCGGGGCCCTCTCCCTGGTTGTGCCCGGCGGAGGTCCCGAAGGGGTCCCGCTGGGTGTCAGTAGTGCCCGCTCGAAGTGTGGGCCGGGGGAGGCCACTATCAGTGGCCTTTGGGGGCAGAGCCCCCACAAGGAGGCTGGTTGACCAGGGAGTACTGTGTGCTCCCGCTGCGCACAGCGCAGCAGGTGGAGAGGATGCACCCGTGCATTATCTCCGCCGAGGTCCACTAGTCACGCGATCTGCCGCAGTCCATCATGGATGGAGCTTCGTTGGGGGGATGGCCCCGGTCATGGTTCGGATGATGCGGCCGACTCCAGAGGGTGAGACTGGCTCGCTTTCCAGTCCGCGAGAGCGGTCCTTCGGCGCTCGCAGACCGGGTTCGCAGGCCGGGTCTCGCCGACCGGGTTGCTGCCGGACAGATTGTAGGGAGAGTCTGTCTCTGCCCATACGGCACACCGGTCAACCGTCCGGACGATCAGTCAGGCCCCTGATGAGACCGTGGTGTCATTGAGAGATCGGGGCGGCTCAACTACCCTTGGGGTACTCGCCCGGAGACCATCATGGACAAGAGCCACTCGCGTCAGCAAGCCCCAGAGGCCAACGCCATCAGCACCGCGCCGGTGAGCGGCACCGACCCTGCCCAGGAGGCGGTGGGCAACGCGGCCGTGGCCGATCAGATGAAGGTGGATGGTCCGATGGGCCGGGTGTGGAACCGCATCCTGGGCCAGGCCGAGGGGCGGACCGACACCGCCACCATGAGCTTCGACGCGGCGGCGCTCAAGAAGTACCTCGACAAGACCCTGGCCTTCGCCGAGGGCGAGTGGTTCCGCGGCAAGAAGCTGTCCGGCGCCTCCGAGGCCCTGATGGAGCAGCTGGACACCGGCAAGGACGGCCAGGTGAGCTGGGCGGAGTTCCAGGCGTTCAAGGCTGAGACGCTGGCGGGCATCGCTCCGGGCGCGACCGCAGGGTCGTCGGAGGAGGAGGTCCGAAGCGCGGCGGGCAGTCGCTTCGATCAGCTCGATACCGGCCGCGGAGACGGTCAGCTCAACATGGGTGAGCTGCAGACCGGCACGAAGGCGGCCCTGCCAAAGGACACCGCGCATTCCGATCTGGTGGCCCAGCTCGGGGCGCGGCTCGCGCTGGACGCGGTGGACACCGACCAGCGCGGCTCGGCGGTGGCCGATCGCACGCTGAGCCGCGACGAGTGGGCGGCCGCGGCCGCGGCGATGGCGGGCATCACCGGGCAGTAGCAGCGGGGCGGTAGCCAGCCACGCTGTAGCAGCGCCGGCGGTGGCTGCTTCCGTCGGCGGCGCGATAAGAGCGCGTCATGGCTTCGTTGACCATGACCGCGCTGAAGAAAGCGCACGGCGACTTCAAGGTGCTTCACGGCATCGACATGACCATCTCCGACGGGGAGCTGCTCGTGCTCGTCGGCCCGTCGGGCTGCGGGAAGTCCACGCTGCTGCGATGCATCGCGGGGCTGGAGGACATCACCGCCGGGGAGCTGCGCATCGGCGACAAGCGGGTCAACGATCTGGCCCCCCGCGACCGCGACGTGGCGATGGTCTTCCAGAGCTACGCGCTGTATCCGCACATGACCGTGCGGCAGAACATGGGCTTCGCGCTGAAGATCCGCAGACTCCCCCCGGCGGAGATCTCCGCTGCCGTGGACGCCGCCGCGCAGATGCTGGGCCTGGAGGCGCTGATGGATCGCCGGCCGGCCGAGATGTCCGGCGGGCAGCGCCAGCGCGTGGCGATGGGCCGCGCGATCGTCCGTCGTCCGTCGGTGTTTTTGTTCGACGAGCCCCTGAGCAACCTCGACGCCGCCCTGCGCTCGCAGCTCCGCGTCGAGCTGAAGCAGCTCCACGCGCGGCTGGGCACCACGATGGTGTACGTCACCCACGATCAGACCGAGGCGATGACCCTGGCTGATCGGATCGCGGTGCTCAAGGACGGTCGCCTCATGCAGCTGGGCACCCCCGCCGAGCTGTACGAAGACCCGGACAACCGCTTCGTGGCCGGCTTCATCGGCTCGCCGTCGATGAGCTTCCTCGAGAAGGTCTCCCCCGGGGTGGTGCTGGGCGTGCGCCCGCACCAGGTGGCGCTGCTGCCAGCCGACGCGCAGGCGGATCCCACTGGCGAGGACACCCACGACGTGATCATCGAGGTGGTCGAGACCCTCGGCTTCGAGAGCTTCATCTACCTGCGCCTGGGCGACGAGCCGCTCACCGCGCGGGTAGAGGGAAGGCCGCCAGCGCCTGGCCCCGCCCGTGCCCGCCTGCTGCGCGTCCTGCGCTTCCACCCCGACACCGGAGAGCGTCTGCGATGACCTCCCCAGCCCCGAGCCCCGCAACCCGGATCCCGCAGCGCCTGATCCGGATCTGTCTGATCCCGATGGGGCTGCTCCCCGTCCTCGCGGCCTGCAACGGAAAGACCGCCTCCGACAGCGGTGCGGCCCTGACCGACCTCTCCCTGGCTGGCCTGGAGCCTTCGGCTGGTCCCGAGGGCGGCGGCACCGAGATCACCATCACCGGCGCGGGCTTCACGTCCTCGACCACGGCGAGCGTGGCGGGCGACGACTGCGCGGCCACCGCGGTGGTCTCCGAGACGGAGATCACCTGCACCTCGCCACCCGGCGACGTCGGCGAGGCGCTCCTGGTGGTTCTGCGGGCTGACGACGGCGCGACGGCCTCGACCACGTGGACCTACGTGGCTGGGAGCACCACGACCAGCGGGACCTCTGGCGGATCGGGCGGCACCACCTCAGGCGGCACCTCAGGCGGCACCGGTGGCACCACCGCCACGGAGGCCGTGGACTACTGCCACCTGCAGTGGCCCTGCACGATGGAGGCCGAGGCGGGGCAGACCACGGAGGGGATGTACGTCTGGGTGTACCACGAGGGCGTCACCCCGGGTCCCGGCGGCGGGAAGGACCTGCAGGTCCACGTGGGGATCGGACCAGACGGGTCGTCCGCCGACTCAGCGGACTGGTCGTGGACGACCGCGGCCTTCAACGCCGAGCAGGATGGCCTGCACAAGGGCGATCAGGCCAACGATGAGTACGCGGGCTTCCCCACCGCGCCCGCCACGGCGGGGAGCTACGACTACGCGGGCCGGGTGAGCGCGGACGGCGGCGCGAGCTGGACGCTGTGCGACCTCGGCGGCGACACCTGCGGCGGCGACGGCAGCAACGACGGCTACGACGCCGCGACCTCGGGCTCGCTCACGGTGCCCTGAGCGGGCGTCCTGACGGTCGGCGCCGCAGCATCATCGAGCGTCACAGCGGGCGTTGCTGCTGCGGAAGGCGCTGCTGCTACGGGCTCTGGGATAGCGGCCTCTACCGGAGCAGGCGCTGCTGCTGCGGGCTCTGCCGCAGCCTCTGTCGGAGCGGGCACTGCTGCTGCGGGCTCTGCTGCTGCGGGTTCTGCAGTGGCTGGCGCGGCGGGCTTCGCTTGCCTCGGCTGCTTCGGCGCGCTCGGCGCCGGCGTCGCCAGGACCTCCTTGACCTGCGCGACGTGGGCGCTGTCGCCCCACAGCAGCTCTGAGATGGCCTCGAGATCGGTGAGCGCCACTCCCTTGGCGCGCAGCACCCGCACGTAGAAGGCCCGGAGCATGGCCAGCAGCTCCTCGGCGTCGGCCCCGAGTGTGAAGTGGGCGCTCTGGGAGCGCACGGGGTTGTTGTCGGAGTGCAGGAACGCGCCGACCTCCCGGAGGGCGTTGAGCACAGAGCGGACCTGCCTCGCGGGCACCTCGGGCTCGGTCTTGCGGCAGCGCCGCGCGATGTCGCCGCCGACGTACATCAGCGTGTTGCGCTTCTTGCGGCGCTGGCGCTCGCGGACGTGATCGACCAGCTCCTCGACGACGGTGTGGCGGACGAGGTGGGTGGTGGGGTCGAAGCCGGCGCCCACCAGGGTCCGCGCCATGTCCGCGGCTGCGCCCGCCAGCGGAGGCGCCTCCGGCTCGTCCTCTTCGCCGGCGCCCTCCGGCAGATCGACGCGGTAGCCGCCGGCCTTCTGATCCCGCACGAGGCGCACCAGACCGCGACCGCGAGCGGAGTCCAGGAACCGCGCGAAGCTGGGGTAGCCGTACTCGCTCTCGTCGAACGCCGGCTCCTTGCGCTGCATCGACTGCTTGACCAGACCCGCCGACGCCGCGCCCTCGGACTCCTTGAGCACGCCGCCGAGCGTCTCGACGAGCAGCTCGAACGCCTGCTCCTTGGTGAGCTGGGTGTCCTTCGCGGTGGCGGGCTCAGAGGCCGGACGGGCCACCTCTCGCTCAGGGCGCACGCGCTTGCGCAGCGAGCGGTAGTAGATGAACTCGTCGCAGCACTCCAGCAGCAGGCGGCTGGTGCTCTCGCGGGTGCCGATGCCGATGACGCGCTTGTTGAGCTCCTTGAGGCGCATCACCAGGGGGGTGAAGTCGCTGTCGCCGCTCATCAGCACGAAGGTGTCGAGGTACGGCCGCGTGTACGCCAGCTCCATGGCGTCGACCACCAGCGCGATGTCGGCGCGGTTCTTCTCCTGGCCGTGGTAGCTGGTCAGCTCCATCATGGAGACGCCCTGCTCCAGCATGGACTGCTTGAATTTTGCGAAGCGACCCCAGTCGCCGTAGCTGCGGGCGACGAGGATGCGCCCCTTGTCCTTCAGGCGCCGCATCACTGCGCGGATGTCGAAGCGGCCGAGGCCAGCCTTCTCGGTGCCAGCGGCCAGGTTTTCGAAGTCGATCAGTACACAGAGCTTCTGTTCCACGGGTGTCCCGGGTGCGGTTGATCGGTGAGCATTAGCCCTCATGGCCGAGGGGTTCAAGGCGATCACGCAGACCGCCAACGGGATAGACCGTGAGAATCAGGAGAACCGACGTGGACTTCGATCGTTTCCGCGGCGCGAGCCGCTACATCGCCGACGACGGCCTCCTGGCAGACGTCAACGCCGCCATCGCGCTGGAGCGCCCGCTCCTGGTGCGCGGCGAGCCCGGCACGGGCAAGACGATGCTGGCGCATGCCGTGGCCGAGGCGCTGGGCAAGCCCCTGATGTCGTGGCACATCAAGTCCACCACCCAGGCCCGCGAGGGCCTGTACCACTACGACGTGGTGGAGCGGCTCAACGACAGCCGCTTCGGCAGCGGCGACATCACCGACGTGCGCCGGTACATCAAGATGGGCGTGCTGGGGCGGGCGTTCACCGCCGAGGCGCAGGTGGTCCTGCTCATCGACGAGATCGACAAGGCCGACGTGGAGTTCCCCAACGATCTGCTCCGCGAGCTGGACGAGATGGCCTTCACCATCTCCGAGCTGGACGAGACGGTGAGCGCGGTGCATCGCCCGATCACCCTCATCACCTCCAACGCCGAAAAAGAGCTCCCCGACGCCTTCCTGCGGCGGTGCCTGTTCCACTACATCGCCTTCCCCGACCGCGAGCGGCTGCGCCGCATCGTCGACGCCCACCTGCCCGAGCTCGATCAAAAGCTCGTCGACGCCGCGGTGGAGCGGTTCTACGGCCTGCGGCGCGTGGAGGGATTGCGCAAGAAGCCCAGCACCAGCGAGCTGCTCGACTGGCTGATGGTGCTGGCGCGGGCAGGGGTGAGGCCAGCCGACATCGCGCGGCGGCTGCCATTCCACGGCGTGCTGGTCAAGCAGGAGCGCGACATCGATCTGCTGCGCTCGCGCAACGTCGGGATCGCTTGATCTCATGTTCGAGCTCCTCCTGTTCAATCTGCGGGCCCGGGGCATCAAGGTCGGGCTGATGGAGTGGCTGCGGTTCCTCGACGGCGTGGAGCGCGGGCTGGCGGTCGATCTGGAGAGCCTGTACCGCTTCGGTCGGGCCGTACTGGTGCACTCCGAGGGCCAGTTCGACGCCTGGGACGTCGCGTTCAAGGCCACCTTCGAGGGCGTGGAGCTCCCCCCCGAGATCTCCGACGCCCTCAGGGCCTGGCTGTCCGAGGCCCACGACAACGTCGGTCCGCTCGAACACATCGATATGACCGACGAGGAGCTCCGCCGCGAGCTGATGAAGCGCCTGGCCGAGCAGAAGGAGCGGCACGACGGGGGCTCGCGGTGGGTGGGCACCGGCGGCACCTCGCCGTTCGGCCACAGCGGTCGGGCCGACAAGGGGATCCGCGTCGAGGGCTCCGGGGGCAACCGCTCGGCCATCGCCGTGGCCGCCGAGCGCCGGTGGTCCGACTACCGCACCGACACCCGGCTGCAGGTGCGTGACTTCAAGGTCGCCATGCGCGCGCTACGCAACCTCGTGCGCGAGGGCGAGCTGGAGCTCGATCTGGACGGCACCATAGAGCGCACCGCCAACAACGGCGGCGACATCGAGCTGGACTGGCGACGCCGACGCGACAACCGGATGCGCCTGCTGCTGCTGATGGACAGCGGCGGCTCCATGAGTCCGCATGCGCGCCTGGTCTCGCGTCTGTTCACGGCGGCGTCGGAGCTCAAGGGGTTCCGCAGCATCGACATGTTCTACTTCCACAACGCCCCCTACGGTTGGCTATACAAGAGCTACGAACGCTGGGAGCGCACGCGCATCGAGACCCTGCTCTCGGAGTGGACGCCGAAACATCGGGTGATCTTCGTGGGCGACGCGTCGATGGCGCCCTACGAGCTGTTCTCTCCGTTCGGGTTGGCCAGGCGAGACGGCGGCCACTCGGGCCTGGATTGGCTCCAACAGATCCGCCTGCGGTGCCCCGCCAGCATCTGGCTCAACCCCGATCCGCAGCGCTGGTGGGACCACCCCACCGTGCGCGCCATCGGAAACATGTTTCCAATGTTCCCACTGACGGTCTCCGGACTCCGAGATGGGGTCCGCAGGCTGCGGGTGGCCGCGTAGGAGAACCGCTCATGTCGAGAGTGTTGCTTGCCCTGATCCTCAGCGCCGGGTGCGCGGGCGCCGAAGAAGAAGAGGCTGCCTGCACGGCGCCCGATCTCCTCCCCCAGGAGACCATGCAGGCCACCGTCGATGACGCCGGCTGGAGCACCACCGGCGTCGGCTGGAACTGGAGCGGCAGCAGCATCCAGATCACCACGCCCGCCGCGGACGGTTGGCGATTTACGATCGTCGCGCTCACCATCACCGAGGGCGTCACGCCCGAAGACGCCACGCTCCCGTTCGACGTCACGTTGGATGGGGACGGAGGCTGGGCGGTCGCCTACTCGGACGCGGGCGAGTCGTACTCCTCTGAAGACGGCAGCGGGGGCTCGCTCACGGTCACAGAGATCACCGACTCCGAGCTGTACGGCTGTGTTTCGTTTGGCGCGGCGGATGCTTCGGGGAGCGTCGCCGTCGAGGACGGCGCCATCCGGGCGTGGGTGGTGGGTGGTTAGGCCACAGCCCAGCGGCAGAGTCGGGGGGCCGCGGTGACGTGCGCTGGATCAGCCGTGTGTAGCTCCGCCATTTCTCCACTTGAGGATGGGAAGCCCGTGGAACTATCCCCTGGACTCGAACTCCCAACGGACGAGGCCGAGACAAATCCATGCCCCTGTCCTCTTCCTTGATGGCGCTCGCCGCGGTGGCCGCTTGCGGAGGCGAGCCCGCGAGTCCCGAGGGAGCACATCTTCGAGCCCAGCTGCGTGGACGCCTGCCACGACGAGCAGGCCCCGGTGGCCGCTCTGTGCCTGGAGGGTGAGCGCGCCTACAACGACAACGTTGGCATCCCCTGCTCCAACGACGACGCCGACGCCGCGGGCATGCTGCGCGTTGACCCTGGGGGCCCTCAACAGCTTCCTGTACGTCAAGATGAGCGACCCACAGCACATGGGCGACATCATGCCGTCCGTCGGTGGGCCGCTCGATGAAGGGCTCCTGACCGCTGTGCGGATCTGGATCGAGGATGGGGCTCAGCGTTAGCTGTGGAGGTAGAGTGGGGAGAACGGGAAGCGATGAAGAAGACTCAGTGGTTGTGGTGTACGCTCTCTACGCTGGTCGCCTGCAGCGGCGACAAGGGCGGTGACAGTGGCAGCAGCGGCGAGGGCGAGATCGTCTGGAGCGAGGCGTTCGACGCCACCGAGGCCGGCGCGTTGTCGGGGATCTGGGGCTCGGGCCCGGACGACGTCTTCGCGGTCGGCGGAGACGCTGAGCGGGGTACGGTGACGCACTACGACGGCGCGGGCTGGACCACCGGGGAGATCCCGGGGGCGTCCCTGCTGGTCTGGGTCTACGGCTTCGGCCCCGGCGAGGTCTATACCGTCGGCGTCGATGGCAGCGCGGCCCGCTACGACGGCTCCTCCTGGACACCCGTCGAGACCGGAACCGATCACGACCTGTGGGGCATCTTCGGCTTCTCCAGCGACGAGATGTGGGTCGTCGGCGGCGATCCTGACGACGGCAACGACTGCGGCGATGCCTCGCAGAAGGGCCAGAAGACCTGCATCTGGCGATGGGACGGCCAGAGCGAGTTGGTTCCTGTCGCCATCGGCGCAGGGGAGAACGACCGCGGCACCACCTCGATGTTCAAGGTCTGGGGGATCGACGGCAAGTTGTTCAGCGTCGGCCAGACCGGGCTGGTTCTGGAGTGGGATGGTTCGTCCTGGAGCCGGGTCAGCATGGGTGCCGAGGCCAACGACGACTTTGTGTCGCTGTGGGGCACGTCTGCCGACAACATGGTGATGGTCGGCGGCCGCGGCAGCGCCCGCATCGCCACCTACGACGGCGCCGCCTGGACCACGACCGCCCCCGCTGGCGTCGCCGGGATCAACGGTGTGCACATGGTCGAGCCCGATCAGGCGATCGTCGGGGGGCTCTACGGCTGGGTGGCGGCCTACCAGCCATCGACTGGCGAGTTGACCGACGAGGGGTTCGCGGGGAGCATCGATGTGCATGCCGTCTGGGGCGACGGTGAGGGCAAGACCTACGCCGTGGGCGGGCACTTCCTCGAGCCCTACCATGGCTCGGCGTCGGTCCGCACCGTCGAGGGGTGAACCCATGCTTCGCTGGCTACCGCTGACAGCGCTTGTGGCGTGCTCCGGAGATGAGACCGACAGCATTGTGCCCATCGAGCGCGTGTGGCAGAGCCACGGGGAGATCGCGCCGAACATCTCCTCGCGGATGGGCGACGTCATCCCGTCCGCCACCGACGAGCAGCGGGCGACCTTCGAGCGCGGCCTCGCGGTAGCCACGCGCCGCTTCTCGCTGGAGGACGGGCTCGGTCCCGGGTTCAACGTGACGTTCTGTGCCGCCTGCCACGAGAAGCCCGACTTCGGGGGCAGCGCGGGGCTGTACCGGAACTTCGCCATCGGTGCGGAGCAGACTGACGACGGCGTGGTGTTCCCCGGTGACTCCGCCGGCAATGAGAGCGGCGTTGTGCGGGTGTACTACTACGGCCACGACTACCCAGCGCGCCCGCCGGTCGCCACGGACGTCGAGATCATCGCGCAGCGCAACGCCATCCCATTCTTCGGCGTGGGGCTTCTGGCGGAGCTCACAGAGGAGGAGATCCTCTCCCGGGCCGACGAGTTCGACGCGGACGGCGACGGCATCAGCGGTCGGCCCAACTACGAGGAGGGGTTCGTCGGGCGCTTCGGGCTGAAGGCCCAGACCGTGTCGATCGAGGGATTCATCCGCGGCCCGCTGTCCAATCACCTCGGCGTGACCACCGATCCCCTCTGTCACGAACTCCGCGCGGCGCTGCCCGTGGACTCCAGCTCCGCCGACGACGAGCCCTGCGCTGACTCCAGCGCCGCGCTGAACCTCGACTGGATGCGCCCCGGCGTCCTGCCGTATGGGCAGGCCGCCGCGCAGAGCGGGCCGATCACCGACGCCGACGACGCGCCCGATCCGGAGCTCTCGGTCTCGGATCTGTTCGACCTCGTCAGCTATGCGATGCTGCTCGGCGCGCCCGCGGTCGAGGACATCTCGGAGAACCAGTCCGCCAAGAACGGGCAGCTTCTGTTCGACGACATGGGCTGTGGCGACTGCCACACCCCGCGGCTGGACAGCCCCCGAGGACCGCTCCCCATCTACTCCGACCTGCTGCTCCACGACATGGGCGAAGAGCTGGACGACGGGCTGCGCATAGCCGGCATGCAGAACGCGCTCGGCAGCGAATTCCGCACGCAACCCCTGTGGGGGCTCGCCGCGGTCGGCCCGTACCTGCACGACGGCCGCGCCCACACGATCTACGAGGCCATCGACATGCACGGCGGCGAAGCGCAGGCCGGCGCCGACGCCTTCGCTGCGCTGTCGTCCTGGGAGCGCGACGACGTCGCGGAGTTTCTGATGTCGCTCGGCGGGCGCGATCAGCTCAGCCCCGGGCTGGTCCCGCCGGACGATCCCCTGCGGGCGGTCGGCGAGTACGGGGGCCCGGTGCGCGCGCTCTCCGCCGACGAGGAGGAGCGGTTCCTCGCCGGCCGCGAGCTGTTCGACTTCGAGTTTGGATTCAGCGACGGCGCTGGGGGCCCCCGCTTCAACGGCGATAGCTGCCGAGCGTGTCACTTCGAGCCGGTCATCGGCGGCAGCGGACCCCGCGGAGTGAACGTCATGCGTCACGGCATCACGAGCGGCGACGCGTTCACCTCCCCCAACGTGGGCACCATCCTGCACAAACAGACGCGGGATCTCACCGACGTCGTGCGCGCGCAGGACGCCGCCGACATCTTCGAGCACCGTCAGACGCCGGCCCTGTTTGGGCTAGGCCTTATCGACGACCTCGACGAGGCCGTGATCACGGCCAGCGCCGATCCTGACGACACAGAGAGCCCCGACGGCATCACCGGGCGGGTCTCATGGACGGACGGCGGCCAGGTCGGCCGGTTCGGCTGGAAGGCCCAGGTGCCCAGCCTGACGGAGTTTGTGCGCGACGCGGTCAGCGCGGAGTTCGGCATGACGCTGGACTATGAGGAGGGGCTCACTTTCGGCGCCATCCAGGATAACGACGACGTTCCTGACCCGGAGTTTGCTCCTGAGGACGCCGAGCTGCTGGCCGACTTCATGCGCATGTTGGGTCCGCCGCCGCGGACCTCGACCGATGCCGCCGCTGAAGCTGCGGGCGAGGACGTCTTCGTTGCAGTGGGCTGCGATGGCTGCCACACCCCATCGCTGGAGGGGCCCGAGGGGCCGGTGGAGCTGTACAGCGATCTGCTCCTGCACGAGGTCCTGCCGGAGGGCGAGTCGGGCATCGAGGAGGCCTCGGCCGGCGAGCGCGAGTTCCGCACCGCGCCGCTGTGGGGGCTGGCGGTCACGGGGCCGTACCTCCACGACGGCAGCGCCGACACCATCGTCCAGGCGATCGAGGGCCACGCTGGCGAGGCCACCGGGGTCGTCGAGGCCTACCAGGCCCTGAGCGAGGCGGATCGCGCCGCGCTGAATGCCTTCTTGGAGTCCCTGTGATGTCTCTGCTCCTCCTGTTGCTCGCGTGCGGTGGTCGGAGTGACGACGACAGCGTCAGCACCACGGCCGGCACCGGTGGCGGCGACACCGAGGTCAGCAGCATCTACGATCCGCTCTCGATGCCGGCGGAGCCTACCGTCTCGCTGGACGACTTCGAGAGCGCCGCGAGCTGCGAGGCCTGCCACCCGAACCACTACGCCGAGTGGCGGCGGTCCAGCCACGCCTACTCGATGGTGGATCCGATCTACCGATCGCTGGTGAGCCTCCGGAGGGATCACCAAGGCGACGCTCCCGACATCTTCTGCACCCAGTGTCACAGCGCCATCGGGGCTCGCAGCGGCGATATCCAGCCCGGGTTCTCCTTCGACGAGCTGGCTGCGTTGACCAACGAGGGGATCACCTGCGAGGCCTGCCACAAGGTGTCGGACATCGAGCGGTCGTACAACAGCGGGCACGTCATCGACGCCACGGGACCGATCCGCGGGCAGATCACCGATCCCGTCGAGACCTACGCCCACGAGTCCGAGGGGTCCGAGCTGTTCGAAGACGCCCGGTTCTGCGGCGCCTGTCACGACGTGATTGAGATGAACGGCTTACCCCTGGAGCGTCCCTATGAAGAGTGGACGACCTCGCCGGCCGCCGAGGCGGGGGAGAACTGCCAGAGCTGCCACATGCCCACGTCGAGCGGACCCGCGGCCCACGACGGCCCGGATCGCACCCTGCACAGCCACACCTGGGTGGGCGTCGACGTCCCCCTTCTGGAGGGCTTCGTCACCGAGGAGGAACGCTCGCAAATCCGCGACGAGGTCGAGGCGCTGCTGCAGTCCGCCGGGACCGTCACGCTGGCGCTGCCGGAGGCGGTGACCATCGGCGAGCAGGTCGATGTCGTGGTGTCGGTCTTTAACGACATCACCGCCCACAACCTGCCGACGGGCTCGACCTTCCTGCGCCAGTGCTGGTTGGAGGTGGTCGCCACCGACGCGGACGGCGACGTGCTGTTCATCACCGGAGACCTCGACGCCAACGGCGATCTGCGGGACCACTGGAGCGATCTGGACCCCTACGGAGACCACGACCTGGTGGTGTTCCACTCCGGTCTGCTCGACGAGGACGCCAACCCTACGGTGTTCACGCACTACTCTCAGGAGCACCGTCTGTCTGCGATCCCCCCGCTCTACGAACGGACCTACACCTTCTTCGTGCCGACGGCCGCTGCTGCGGCGGGTGAGCTGATCATCTCTGCGCGGTTGCGCTTCCGCGCCTTCCCTCCCTTCCTGCTCCGTTTGCTGGGGTTTGACGACTACATCAATCAGATTGAGATCTTCGATATCGATGTCATCGACGGTACCGTCACACTTCAGTGAGCGCCGCTGCGCTGGCCCTGCTGTTTGCGCCGCCGGAGCCGGTGGACCGACCTCCCTGCGGCGCATCCCCTGAGGGGGGCGTCGACGCTCGCACGGTGCCGGTCCGGGTCGTGCTGGGCCCGGGTCTGACCCCCGAGCAGATCGCCCCCGAGACCCGGAGACTGCAGGGTATCTTCGCCGACTACGGCGTTGCGTTCGAGGCCACCGAGATCCGGAGCACCGGGCTTGAGGCGGCTATCGTTGGTACCCCCGCGCAGGTCCGACCCATCCAGGAGGACCGCACTGCGGTGGCTGCGTTGGTCTTCGCGCCCCTCCGGGGCTTCATGGCGAACCAGACCGGTCAGGGACTCGATCTCGTCTTCCTGCCGCACCTCAACGCCCCCGACTCCCCGATCCGCAGCGCGGTTCCTGGATTGGCAGGGCTGACGATCTCGCCGCTGCTCTCGGAGCGTGTGGAACTGGAGGGCTTCGACCTCGTCGAGGTCCTGGACCTGCCCGCGCAGTATCGGGCGACGGTATTCATCGACCACAGCCGCTTGGCTGGCCTCGAGCACTCCGCCGAGGATCTCGTCGTCGCCCACGAGGTCGGCCACGCTCTGGGCCTCGTGCACACCGAAGACCGCCGCAACCTGATGTCCGGTCGTTGGTTTGGGTGCCGCCCGGAGCTCGACGCGGGACAGATACTACGCCTGGGTGCGTCTGCTCAGTCGCCAGGCCTCGGCCAGAACGAATAAATTAACAGCGGTAGGCTCGGCAGGAGCTCTGCCAGCGCCACCCGAGCGCCCGCGGCGCTGAAGAACGCCGGCCCGATCGGCGACACCGGGATCGGCTGCCACGGCGCGAACACTCGCGCGTCGCTGAGCGGCCACCACAGCGCGACGCCCAGGCCGCCGTCGGTCAGCGAGTCGAGCAGGGGATGGCTCGCGACCACCAGAGCACTCAACGCGCCGACTCGAAGGGCCGAACGCCGCCGCAGCCTTGCCAATGCACCGACCAGCAGCCCGACGACCGCGGCGAACACCAGCGAGTGCGAGGCCCCGCGGTGACCGAACGCGTGCTCATACGGAATACCCAACACAAATGCCACGACGTCGGCGTCGGGCAGCATCGACAGGGCGGTCATTCCCAGCATGGCCGGCATGCTGCACCGCCCGGCGAGCCAGCGCCCCGCGGCGACCCCGACCCCGATGTGCAGCAGGCTGGCCATGTCGCACAGATAACAGACAGATAACAGGTTGTCGTTCTCGCAGACGTGTGTAGCGTTGCGGCCATGACCGCTCCGACCGCCCGCCTACCAGTGACCGAACAGGCCCCGACAGCCGACCCGCGTCAGCCGGAGTCTGAAGGCTGAGCCCACCCATGTCCCACACAACCGACCCGGGGCAACTCCCCGGGTTTTTTCGTTCTGGAGATCGTCATGTCGACCTTCCAGGTCCGCGTCGAGCGGGTCACCATCGCGCCGCACCACAACGCCGACGCGCTCGAGCTGGCGCAGATCGGTGCCTACGACAGCGTGGTCCGCAAGGGGCAGCTCGTCACCGGCGATCTCGTCGCGTACATCCCCGAGCAGGCCCTGGTGCCCGTGCCGCTCCTCGTCGAGCTCGGCCTGGAGGGGCGGCTCGCGGGAAAGCAGAAGAACCGGGTCAAGGCCGTCCGCCTCCGCGGCGTGCTGTCGCAGGGGATCTGCATGACCGCCCGAGCGGGCTGGACCGAGGGACAGGACGTCACCGAGGAGCTGGGAATCGTCAAGTACGAGCCCCCCATCCCCGCCTCGATGAGCGGCGCGGTGTGGGCGGCCGGCCTGGACCGCACCCTCCGCTACGACATCGAGAACCTCAAGCGCCACCCCGACGCATTCGACCCGGGCGAGCCCGTCGTGCTCACCGAGAAGCTCCATGGAACCTGGACCCAGCTCGGCTGGATGCCCGCGGCCATGGCGCACCCCGAGCACGGTCGGCTGGTCGTCTCCAGCAAGGGTCTCGCGGCTCGCGGCCTCGTCTTTCAGCCCTTCGCAGAAGACAACGCCACCAACCTCTACCTGCGGGTCGCCCGTCATCTCGGGGTGGGCGAGCGGGTGACCGAGGCGTTCGGCGCGGACTACGCGGAGCCGGTGTTCATCCTCGGCGAGGTGTTCGGTCGCGGCGTGCAGGATCTGGCCTACGGGGCCAGCACCGCCCAGGACGCGCAGCTCGGCTTTCGGGCGTTCGACATCTACGTTGGGCTCCCCGGTCAGGGGGCCTACCTGGATGACGCCGCGCTCGACTCTGCGCTGGAGCGGCTCGGCCTGTCCCGCGTGCCGATCATCGCGCGGGTGCCGTTCTCGGAGGCCGCCGTCACCGCTCACACCTCCGGGCGCGAGTCCGTCACCGGGCGGGGCGTTCATCTCCGCGAGGGGATTGTGATCCGGCCGGTGGTGGAGCGGCGTCACGTCGAGGTGGGCCGGCTCCAGCTCAAGAGCGTGTCGGCGAAGTACCTGCTGCGGAAGAACGCGACCGAATATAATTGAACGGATGATCGCGCTCGGAATCGACACCGCTGGTCCCGTCCTCGGCGCCGCTCAGTGGCACCGCGCCCGGCCCCTCCTCTCCCACATCTCCACCCCTCC
>CAYXGP010000018.1:0-22413 GCA_964464515.1 uncultured Enterobacterales bacterium | reverse complement strand
GCGGGCGGCACCCCCCCCCGGGGGGCCCGGGGGCGGGCCCCGGTGTGCCCCCCCCCCCCGGGACCCTCCTCTCCCACATCTCCACCCGTCAGGTCCGCGGCGCAGACTCCTTCCTGCTGCCGGTGATCGCCGATCTGCTGGCGAATGCCGGCGATGATCTCACCCGGGTGGCGGTCTCGATCGGTCCGGGGGCATTCACCGGTCTGCGGGTGGGGGTGGCCGCCGCGCTGGGCGTCGCGTTCGCGCGCTCCCTGCCAGTGGTCGCCGTGTCGTCGCTGCGGGCCCGCGCCGCAGGCGTGCCTGGCGAGCCCCTCGTGCTGGCGCTGCTCGACGGTCGCCGGGGGAAGGTCTACGCGGGACGTTTCGACACCACGGTGTTCCCGCCGCGGCGCCGAGGAGACGAGACCGATGCTCCGCCGGCCTGGCCGGATACGCGCTTCGTCGCCACAGGGGAGGGGGCGGCGGTGTACGGGGATCAGATCGCGGCGGCGGGGGGCTCGCTGGCCCAGGATCCCACCGCATGCCCAGCCGCGCAGGTCGCTCGACTGGCCTGGGCGCCCGACGCGGCGCCGCTCGCTCCAGAGCAGGTCCGCCTGAACTACATCCGGCCACCTGACGCGAGGCTGCCCGCCCCGAGCGGTTAGTCATTCGGTCTCCTTCTTTCGGTGAGGCTGGTATGGGCTCAGGCAACGGATCTACCCCACGCGCGCCGTTCTCGGTGGCGGTCGTCGGCGCGACCGGCAGCGTCGGACGCGATCTGATCACCACGCTGGGCCGCACGCGGCTACCCATCTCGGACTGGGACCTGCGCGCCACGCACGAGCGGGCCGGGGAGACCTTCGAGATCGCCGGGCGGCGTCACCT
The DNA here is from genome assembly GCA_964464515.1 of uncultured Enterobacterales bacterium. GTDB lineage: Bacteria > Myxococcota_A > UBA796 > UBA796 > UBA2385 > CAYXGP01. The sequence goes on along the minus strand of CAYXGP010000018.1, from coordinate 21,549 downwards.
CACCCGCGCGCTCCCCGAGGAGCCAGGGACAGAGCTGGACGCGGCCGATCTCGTGCTGTTCGCCACGCCGCCCGACGTCACCCGCGCCCACGCCCCCGCTCTGGCGGCTCGCGGCGTGCGGGTCATCGACATCGGCGCGGCGCTCTCCGACCAGGCCCCCCTCATCGTGCCCGCCGCCGATCCCCGCGCGGTGCTGCGCGCTGCGGCCAGCCCCATCCTGTGCTCTCCGGGCGCCCCCACTGTGCTGCTGTCGGCGGTGCTGGCGCCGCTGGCCCACCTGGGCGCGGTGTGCTGCCGAGGCACCGCGATCGTCTCGGCGGGCACGCTGGGCCGGGCGGCCGTCGGCGAGCTGTCGGCCCAGGTCATCGCGATGTTCAACCAGAAGGAGGCACCGCAGGAGATCTTCCCCAGCGGGCTGGCCTTCGACCTGCACCCCGAGACCGGCCCCACGCTGGACGGCTGGACCACCGACGAGCAGCGCCTGTCGGGAGAGACCAGCCAGATCCTCGGCTGGGACGAGGACGCCCTGTCGGTGACGGTGGTGCGCGCGCCGCTGTTCGCTGGCGTCGGGCTGTCACTGCACGTCGAATTCGAGCGGTGTCCTGATCTGGAGACCATCGAGCGGGCCCTCACGGCGCTGCCGGGCATGGAGTGGACTCCCTCGCCACCTGGCATGCGGGAGCTGGTGGGCCGGTCCCGAGCGACCATCGGTCGTCTCCGCGCTGATCCCTGCGGTGAGGGGATCGTGCTGTGGGCCGCCGCCGATAACCTCCGGTTTGGCGCCAGCGCCAACGCCACTGCCATCGCCGCGACGCTGTGGCAGGCTGGCCTGCTGGTACGCTGAGTCGCAGATCCGCTGAGCTCCAGACCCGCTGAGACCCTGACCGTGGACGGCCCATGCGAACCTTCGCCTTCCTCCTCCCGTTGGCCTCGCTCACGTGGGGCTGCGACAAGGGCGCGTCGAGTCACGACACCGCCACGTCCACCACCGACCCCGCGCTCACCCCGACGGACGCTGACCACGACGGCGTCACGCTGGGCGATGACTGCGACGACAGCAACCCCACGGTGTACCCCGGGGCCACCGAGCTCTGCGACGGGCTCGACAACGACTGCAACGGCTCGATCGACGAGGGGCTGGAGACCGGCTGGTATCCCGACGACGACGGCGACGGCTACGGCGATCCCTCTGGCTACGTCGAGGAGTGCGCTGCGCCGAGCGGGCACATCGCGCAGGGAAGTGACTGCGACGACGCCGATGCCTCCGTGAACCCCGCTGCGATCGACGTCTGGTATGACGGCGTCGACGCCAACTGTGACGTGGCCAGCGACTACGACGCCGACATGGACGGCTACGACGACGACGCCTTCGGCGGTCAGGACTGCGACGACGCGGATCCGGCCATGAGCCCCTCGGAGAGCGAGACCTGCAACGACGGGCTCGACAACAACTGCGACGGCACCGCGTACGGCTGCGGCCCCATCGGCGATCTCACCGGGACCGACGCGGGGGCGGTGGTGTACGGCGAGGGCGCCTACGACTACGCCGGACAGGCCGTGCGCATCGCGGGCGACGTCAACCGCGACGGCGTCGACGACGTGCTGGTCGGCGCGCCCAGCGTGGACGACGGCGGCTCCGACGCCGGCGCGGCCTACCTCGTGCTCGGTCCGCTGTCGGGAGAGGCCGCGCTGAAGGACCCCCAGGCGAAGCTGATCGGGGAGTCCTCCGGCGACGAGGCCGGCACCGCCGTGGCGGCCGCTGGCGACATCGACGGCGACGGGATGGCCGATCTGCTGGTGGCGGCGCCGGAGGCCGATCGGGCCTACCTCATCCACGGTCCCGTGAGCGGCACGATGAGCCTGGGCGACGCCGACGCCGTCATCTCGGGCGAGAGCGAGCGCGACGAGGCCGGGTTCGATCTCACGGGCGGGGTCGACGCGACCGGCGACGGCAGGGTCGACCTGCTGCTCGGCGCGCCGGACGAGGACACCTTCGCGTTCCAGGCCGGCGCGGCCTACCTCGTCGCCGGGCCGATCTCGGGCGACATGGACCTGGGCGACGCCGCGGTCATCTTCCGGGGTGAGGGCTCCAACGACTACGCCGGTACGGGCGTCGCCCTGGTCGGTGACGTGGGTGGGACCGGGCTGCCGGGCTGCGTCGTGGGGGCCTACGGCGAAGACACGATCGCCGACTATGGCGGCGCGATCTACCTGGTGATGGATCCGGTCCTGGGTGAGATCGCTCTGGCAGACGCTGATCTCAAGCTGATCGGCGAGGCCGAGGACGACTACGCCGGGGGGCGGAACTCCGTGTCTTCGGTGGGAGACGCCGACGGGGACGGCTACGCCGACCTGCTGATCGGCGCGCCCGGCAACGACGACGCCGCCGACGACGCCGGCAAGGCCTATCTGGTCTCCACCACCGCCAGCGGAATGGTCTCGCTGGGGAGCATCGCCACGTCGTTCATCGGCGTGAGTGAGGAGGATCGCACCGGTGAGACCCTCTCGGGCGCCGGGGACGTCGACAACAACGGCACCGTCGATCTGCTGATCGGTGCCGAGGACGCCGACGACAACGACGCGCTGTCGGGGACCGTCTATGTGATGCTGGGACCGGTGGCGCCGGGGACCTACGATCTTGCGGGGGCCGACGGCCGGCTGATGGGCGCGGACGGCTCCGACTCCCTCGGAGTCTCGCTCGACGGCGGCGGCGACGTCAACGGGGATGGTATCGACGACATCGTGCTGGGTGCGGACGGCGAGGACACCGCCGGCAACTACGCCGGGGCGTTCTATGGGTTCATGGGCGGGGCTCTCTGACAGCGGTGAGTCGGCTCAGACGTGATTCTGCCGATACGCGCTCCCCGCCAGCTCCCGGAACGACCGCTGCAACATCCGCAGGCCCGGCGCGTTCATGTCTCCGCACGGTATCCTCGGCAGCAGATCAAATAGAACGTGCAGCTCCCGACGCTCCAGCGCACCGGACGCTGCGACGCGACTCAGCGCTCCTCGTTGTGTTGGCTTCCCCTCGCCGATCAGCGCATAGACATCCTCCCAACGTCCCCGCGCAGCGAGCCACGGCAGGCGCGCGTCGACAGCGGTCGGCGGCTGTTCGCCTGGGTCGTTCGCTGGGGGCGCTGACGGGCGGACGTGCGCGCCGAGCCACGCGCGGAAATCTGGAGGGGCGTCCGGTCCGGGGAGCCCCCGCAGCCGGAGCGCCTGCTCCAGATCGCTCTTCGAGCTCCACGCCTCGGGCACCCGCCAGGCGGTGAACGCCCGCCGGAACAGCGCCCACTCGCCGTGGTGCAGCATCTCCAGCAGCAGGCGCAGGTGGAATCCCCCGAAGGTGTGCGATGAGGCAGCGGGCTCGATCAGCGCCCCGACCTCGTCTATTCGCCCCATCATCAGCAGGGCCCGACCGATGATCGCGCGCTTCTGGAACCGGTTGGACTCTTCATCGAGGCGTCGCTGGGCCAGCTCCCACGAGGCATGCGCGGCCTCGGCGTGTCCCAGCACATGCTGCGCGGCCGCGAGCGGCGCGTAGATGAACGTGAACCCGTACCTGTCGGGCTCGTTGCCCTTCAGGCGCGCGCTCGCGTCGGCCAGGGCGGCCCGGGCGCGCTCATCTTCGCCGCGTCTGTGCCAGATCACCGCCTCGTAGGCGCGCGCGGCCACCTGATCGCGGACGGCTTCGATGTGGGGGACCAGGTCCATCTCGTACCCCATGCGCTTCAGGGCGAGGTGGAAGTCCATCCGATCGTCGTCGAGGTGGCTCTGCCAGCCCCGGCCGAAGCGGCGGGTCTGCGCCAGGTACAGGGCCGCCAGATCGGTGATGTCGAGCTCGGCCGGCGCGGGGACCGGCAGCGCCGCTGCGTACGTCGCGTCGATCGCCCGGCCCACGCGGTGCAGGGTGACGTCGGAGTGGTAGCCGTTGCTGTCGCAGGTGCTCGTCGCCACCTGCTGCCCATCCGGCGACCACGCCACCGCGGTCACCATGCGCGGGCGCACCGGGAGGTGTCGCACCGCCGCGTGATCCGAGACGCGGATGACGGTGAGCAGGTGGAACCCCGAGACCAGCAGGTAGAGCCCGCACGGCGACATCGCCAGGCTGGAGACGAGGCCGAGGTGGATGGGGGTCTTCTCGCCGCTCTCCAGATCGATCACCCACGCCGGACCCATCTCCACCTGCAGCACCGCGCGCTGGCCGGTGGCGTCGAAGCCTGCCCAGCTCACCAGATCTCCGCCGCGCTCCGCCTCGAACAGCGTGGCGCCGTCTCCATCGAAGATGCGCACGCCCGCTTCGCCGTGTGGATTCAAGAAGCGCGCGCCGTCGCTCGACGACTGCGGGCCGAACGGCCCGAAGGGGGCGGTCTCGCCGCTGTCCACGTCGGTGGCGACGAGCTGTCCCGTCAGACCAGCCCACCCGCCCGTCGCGCGTCCAGCCGGGCTTGTGGTTCCAGTCGTTTCCCCCGGCCCGCGCGATGAGCACCGAGAGGTCAGCCAGCGAGAACACCCGGAACCCGCCCTCGTTGTGGACCACCAGCAGGCGCGTACCGTCGGCCGAGAACTGCACGCGATCGACCGTGGACGCCTCGCCCCTGCCGTCCGGGAAGGGCACGAAGTGGTGGTGCTCGTCGCTGAAGTCCGGGACGTGGGGGTAGTCGCCGACGCTCAGCTCGTCGGCGGAGGTGGGGTAGGCAGTGGTGCCCCAGGAGTCTCCTGGCTGCACCGCAGCGGTATACGCCTCTTCCGTGACGAAGACGTCGTAGACCACCTGCACGAGCTTCTCCTCGTCCTTCCAGGCGCCGCCGCGCTCGTAGTAGAAGTCGAAGTAGCCTTCGTAGTCCTCGACCGGATGGTTCTTCTGCTCCAGCTCCTCGAACCGCTCGATGAAGCGGAAGGCGCAGCGATCGATGTACGCCTCGTCGAACCGCGAGTCGCCGTCCAGGTCATCGCCGAAGGCGCTCTTGTCGCAGAGCACGCGCACGAAGAAGCTGCGGTCGCCGGGGAGCGGCTGGTGGTAGCCGTGGTTGGTGTCGTAGTAGACGACGAAGACGTGCATGCGGATGCGCCGCTCCGCCGGCTCTACCTCGAGGATGCGGACGCCGTAGAGATCGGTGGACATGGCTGGTACTCGGGGTGGGAGCCCGGACTGGGACTGAGTGGAAGCGCAGCGGAGGGCTGCCGCAGGCACTGCGTATCGGGTGGAGGCCGGCCGCGACTGACAATCTGTCAGCTCAGCGAGGTGAATTCGTCGAGAGGGCCACCCGCATCGTCGGCACGATAGCTGCATCCCCCCTCCCAAACGAGCCGCCCCGACGCCGGGTCCACCCGAACACGGGGAGACCACAAGACCGAGGGAGCCTCTAGACTGAGGGGGCCTCGAAACCGAGGAAACATGGGATCTCTGCTCACACTCCTCCTGCCCACTGCCCTCCTGCCCACTGCCCACGCTGGTGACCTGCGCGTCGCCTACACCGTGTCTGCCGCGGGCAGCCTCACCCAGACCGCCGCCTCCGCGGACGAGCGTTGGGTGGCGTTCCTCGATGACAGTGTCGGCCAGCTCTATATTCTCGATACAGATAGCTGGGGGTTCACCACCACGGCTCCCTGTCCGTCCGAGGCCACCGCGGCGGATGTGGCGGTGTGGGACGGCGACGCCGACGGCGTGGTGCGGTTCTATGTGGCCTGCTCCGACGGGACGCTGTCGTGGACGGACATGATCGACGCGGTCGCCACCAACGCGGGGGACGACGAGCAGGTGGCGGTCGGCGCCGGCGCTGCGCTGGGCGGCGCCGCGGACGATGACGAGGTGCTGGTGATCGCAGAGAGCGCGGACACCGGCGCGAACCCCGAGGTCTACACCGTCACACCCAGCGCAGAGACCCCCGCCGCCTCGTACATCGGCGACTTCGGCTCCAGCGGCTACGTCGACGCCGAGATCACCGGCGACTACCTCGTGGTCGCGCACGGCAGTGCCAATCTGTCAAAGGTCGACCTGAGCGCAGGGGGGATCTCCCAGGACTCCGAGAACATCTCGTTCGACATCACCGATCTGCTTCCCGGAGACGACACCATGGTGTTCCTCGCCGGGGGAGACGGCGGCGTGGGGAAGTTCCTGGTGGGGGACAACGATCTCCAGATCGTCATCGACGACAACGCGAGCACCGGCCCCTCGATCGCCACCGCGCTGGCGGCGGCAGACGAAGGGATGTGGGTGGCGGACGGCGGGCTCGCGTCCTTCCTGCTCTATGACCACACCCCGGGCACCTCAAGCCTGGGCACCGAGATCCAGGCCGAGGTGGCCTGGCCGGAGAGCGACGACACCGCCGCCGAGATGCCCGGCATCGTCGAGATGGCGACCATCAGCGGCTACACCCTCGCGGGCACCGACGCCGGAGAGCTGTGGGTGCTCACCGACCGCCCCTGGGTGGACATCGACAGCCCCACCTCGTCGACGCTCGGTGAGGGCGACACACTCTCGCTGACGTTCACCGCGGACATCGGCGGCACCTGGACCGCCTACCTCAACCCCGACACCGACGGCACCAGCCTCGACTCCGGCACCATCACCGCCGGCGAGACCGCGACCGTCGAGCTCGAGATCGGCGAATCCTGGGCCGAGGGCAGCAACTCGGTGCGCGTCGAGGTCGACGACGGCGACGGCGCCGGCCACGACACCGAGACCGTCACGGTGGACAACCCACCTGGGCAGGTCACCTTCAGCAGCAGCAACGTCACCTTCGGCAACGGCTCGCTGCGCGTGGACTTCGACGGCCTCTCGGACACCGACATCTCCACCTACGCGCTGTACATCACCACGACGTCGTTCTCGGCGGACGACTGGGAGACCGGCGGCCCGGACTTCGACGGCGATGACGATCTGTCGGATCTGTTCGCGGACGAAGGCGAGTACATCGAGCTCTCGGCGGCGGACGAGGTGGGGGTTACCATCACCCCGCTGACCAACGACCAGACGTATTACCTGGCGGTCCGCGCCACCGATGAAGGGGGACTGGAGGGACCGATGAGCAACGTGGTCACCGGAATACCCGAGGAGACCTTCTCCGCAGCAGAGCGCGCGGGGGAGCTGGGCGGATTCTGCTCCCATGACGGACGGGCTGGCGGACGGGCCGGCGGCGCGGGTCTGCTGGGCCTGCTCCTGGTCGGCGCGGGCGCGCTGCGTCGCCGCCGCGGCGCGGTCCTCGGTCTGGCAGCGCTGGGCGTGGGGCTGGCGCTCCCGCAGGACGCCGCCGCGGACGACGAGGCGGAGTCCGTTCTTGAGACGGAATTCCCGAAGGAGGCGTCGCACGGCTTCGCAACGCTCACCTACGGGCCCATCTGGATGACCGATGAGAACATCCAGTCGGTCTTCGGCGACAGCGGACACCAGATGATGTGGTTCGAGGCCGGACCCACGTTCTCGCGGGTGTTCGAGACCGCCATCGCTGCGGGATGGCTCCAGGAGATGGGCTGGCTGATCTCGGAGGACGGCGCGTCTTCCTCTGAGCACGACATGCTCACCATCCTGGCCTTCGCCGCCAACGCCAGCTTCCGGCTCGACTTTGGCGACAAGCAATTCCTGGTGCCGTTCGCTTCGGCCGGCGCAGACTACTGGCTGTGGCGCGAGAACTGGGTCGACGACACCGCCTCCAGCGGCGGCGACAGCATCGGCGGCGGAAAGTGGGGCTGGCACTGGGCGCTGGGCGGGCAGCTCCGCCTCAACTCGCTGGAGCCCGCGCGGGCCAGCGCGCTACAGGCCCGCACGGGCATCGACGCCAGCTACCTGGTGGTCGAGTACCGCGGCAGCGAGATCGGCGAGGAGCAGACCGGCCTGTTGTTCACCAACAGCGCCCTGGGCATCGGGATCCGCCTCGACTACTGACGTCGCCCGGCCGCATGAAGCGATGGGCGCGAGGGACACCACCTGGCGCCTGATCCTCACCTGGGACGGCGCGGCCTATGTGGGCTGGCAGCACCAGCCGAGCGGTGTCTCCATCCAGGGCACCGTCGAGGCGGCGCTCCGCAGCATCCTGGGGGGAGAGGCGGTCTCTGTCATCGCGTCCGGGCGCACCGACGCCGGAGTCCACGCGCTGCGCCAGGTGGCGGCTTTTCGCTGCCACACCCCGCGCACTCCTCGGGCCATCATGAACGGACTGAACGCGATGCTGCCGCCGGACATCGCGTGCCTGGAGGCCGCGATCGCGCCGACGGAGTTCCACCCCCGCCGCTGGGCCATCCGCAAGCGCTACCGTTACCGCCTCCTGGTGCGGTCGGCGCGCTGCCCGCATCGGCGCGGGCGGGTGTGGCACCTGCGTTCTTCTCTCGACGTCCGCGCGCTGCGCGCTGCGGCGCGCGGGCTGGTGGGAGAGCACGACTTCACGTCGTTCCGCGCCGCCGGCTGCGGCGCCGCCCACGCGCTGCGCACGATCGAAGCCGCGCTCGTCGCGGACATGCCGGACGACGAGGTCCACGTGACGTTCACGGGTAGCGGCTTCCTGCGCCACCAGGTCCGCATCATGGTCGGCACCCTGGTCGAGATCGGCCGAGGTCGTTGGGGGCCCGAGCACATCCCCGCGCTGCTCGCCGCGCGAGATCGGACCCGCGCCGGACGCACCGCGCCCGCCCACGGCCTCGCCCTGCTCGATGTGGAGCTGGGCCCAGCCCCGTGAGCAGGGACCAGTCCCGCCTGAGTGACGCACGACCGGGGAAGTCCGGCGCGTCACCCGCAGGAGGAGTGGGTCAGGGGGTGTCGAACAGCTCTTTGAAGGCGTCAGCCGCCGCCTCCGTCGCGTCGGGCAGCACCGTCGGGGCAGCACCGCGCTGCGTGGCGCGGAACTCCTCCAGTGAGATCACCGCGCCTGCGGTCGGGCCGATGCCGTCTGGCGCTGCACCGCACCGGGGGCACGTCGGCTCTGGTTGGTGGAGATCGTAGTACTTACAGGTGCAGTTCACGCACTTGTAGCGCTTTCCAAGGCTAGCGTTCATGGCTGTCCTCATGAACGTCCCGTGGGGGACCGGGGGTGTGTGCGAGGCATCGGCTTCAGCGGGATTTCCCATGAGGCCTACCACTTCTGGGATACCACAGGTGGCGTTAGAACCCCGACAGGAATCGTCTCAGAACGTCTCACGCCCCCCCGGAGCGCGCATTGACCACGGCCGAGGAGCGCAGGGCGATGTGGCTGCGTCGGGCCCGCATGCGGCCTGGTCCGCCGAGGACCGCCTGGGCGCTCCTCGTGATCACCGTGGCGGTGGTGATGTTGATCGGGCTGCTGAGCTGGTACGGCTCCCCCGCAGCGCGCACCACGCTTCGCCGCCCGACAGACCACGAGGCGGTGCACCAGCTCGCCGAGCGGTGGCGCGCGCGGTGGCCCCAGGTGCCCGGCCCCGCGGAGCGCTACCTGGACGACGCGCTGCTCGCCGATCTGGAGGATCGTCCGCAGGAGGCCGCGAGACGAACGACGATGGCCCTGGCGCTCGCGCCGAACGACGTCCCGGCGCTGCTCCGGCTGGTCATCCGCTCAGCCCGGGTCCCCTCCGCGTCGCCGCTCACCCGCGACGAGGCGGACGCCATCCTCATGGTGGTCGAGCAGGTGGCCCCGGAGGCGCCGCTGCGCGAGGCGGCGATCGGCTGGCGGGCCCTCGCGCGGGGCGAGGCGGTCCCCGCGGAGGGCCTCGGAGACGCCGTGCTCGAAGCGAGCTGGCTGCGGATGCGGCAGGCGCTGGACGCCGGGGCAGACCCCGGAGGGCCTGCCAGGGCGCTGATCGAGATCTCCCCGGGGCACGTCGAGGCCTGTGACGTGTACGCGCGCGCGCTGCTTCGTCGCGGTGAGCTGCGGGACGCCGCGGCGGTGATCTCCGCCTGTCGGGCGGTCCGGCCCCAGCGGCCGCGGCTGTCTCGCACCGAGGGGGATCTGCTCGATCGACTCGGTCACCACGGACGCGCCGTCGCGGCATACACCGCGGGCGGCGCGCACCTGCATGCCCTGGCGGTGGCCTCGCAGGAGGGCCTCACCGAGGCGCCGGCGCTGCTGGCGCAGGCCGCGGGCGAGGTCGGGCCGGCGGGCTCCATCAATCGCCTGTGGGCGACGCTCCTGCTGGGCGGAGATGTCTCCTCTGCGGTGTCCGAGCTGGTCGCGCTGGGTGACGTGGGCCCGGAGTTCGGGCTGGCGCGCGCCGCCGGGCACCTGGCGCTGGGGCAGCCGCAGGCGGCGCAGGCGGCGCTGGACGGTCGCACCGACGTGGGTGCGCAGGTGCTGATCGGACGCGCGCGTGCGCTGAGCGGCGATCACGCGGGGGCGTCCGCGGCGTTCCGAGCTGCGCTCGACCTCCAGCCGTGGAACATGGCGATTCACCGGCAGCGGGCGGCCTCGCTGGTGGGGGCCGCTGCGGGCGTAGAGGCGGAGGCCCTCGCGGCGCTGGCGGCGCTCGATCCGGTGGCGGTCGCGCTGCGCGACGGGCTGGCGTGGCGCCTGACCCCCTGGCCGGCGCTGGCGTCGGGCGCCTGGCCCACCGCCGCGCTGGAAGCCGCTGCGCTTGAGGTGTCCTCGGCGCTGTCGGATGGGCCCGAGCGCGGCGGCGTCGGCTGGTGGCGGCGGGTGACGGCGGGAGATCCGACGGTCGCAGCTGAGCTGACCGCGAGCGAACACGAGACCGCGCGGTTCCTGCATGCACGATGGCTGTGGACCCACGCAGCGGCGCCCGCCGAGGCCGACACCATCCTGGCTCAGCTCGAGCGCGCCGATCCCGACCTCGCGGCGGTCGCGCGGGAGCGGTGGGCGCTCGCCGGTCCCAGAGGGCGGCCCTCATCGCGGCCCTGAAGAGGGAGGGGCCCGGAGCGACCTCTGTGGGCGGACGACGGCGGGCCGGGTAGAAGAGGGAAATGGCTACCATCGATCTCACCGAAGTGACCTTCGAGTCCACCGTCACCGACAACAACATCGTCGTCATCGACTTCTGGGCGAGCTGGTGCGGGCCGTGTCGGGCCTTCGCGCCCACGTTCGAGGCCGCCAGCGACAGGCACGAAGGCGTGGTGTTCGCCAAGGTCGACACAGAGGCCCAGCGGGGCATCGCCGCGGCGTTCCAGATCCGCTCGATCCCCACGCTGATGGCGTTCCGTGAGCGGGTGCTGGTGTTCCGACAGGCCGGCGCGCTGCCGCCGGCCGCGCTCGACGAGCTGCTCCGGCAGCTCAAGGCGCTGGACATGGACGACGTACGCGCGCAGATCGCCGCGCAGAAGACCGCCGTCGGGAGCTGACTCCTTACGCTGTGCTTCACACCCGTCGTCGAGCTGGCGACGATGTTGACAGGAGGCGGGTGACCGGGTAGTACCGCGGGGTTCCGCGCCGTGCCAGCCGCTCGTGCTGCCGCCAGATGCGCGTTCCCATCGCGCCGGATCAGCTCCCCGGAGCTTACGGCTGAAACCCTCCCGCCCTCCGCGGACCGGAAGACCCATGACCACCGCCATGCCCCGCGCCCAGGACATCGACCGCCAGTGGTATGTCATCGACGCGCAGGATCAGACCCTCGGTCGCCTCGCGACCCGCATCGCCACGGTCCTCCGCGGCAAGCATCGCACCAACTTCGCGCCGCACGTCGATCTCGCCGACTACGTGGTCGTCGTGAACGCCGAGCACATCCACCTCACGGGTAACAAGCTCGACTCGAAGCTCTACCACCGCTACAGTGGCTACCCCGGTGGGCTGCGGTCGAGGACGGCTCGCGAGGTGCTGTCGACCTACCCGGATCGCGTGATCACCGCCGCCGTCAAGGGGATGCTGCCCAAGAACCGGCTCTCTCGCCAGCTCATGAAGAAGCTCAAGGTCTACGCCGGCCCCGAGCACCCGCACGAGGCGCAGCAGCCGCAGCCGTTCCCTGCACACATCAAGTAGCTGAGCCCACAACAAGTAGCTGGGCCCACATCAAGTAGCTGGGTCGCTGTCCTCCGGCAGCCTCCTCCCAGAAGCCGTCCCTGATCCCGGAAGATTTTCGATGAACCAGTACTACGCCACCGGCCGCCGCAAGACCTCCGTGGCTCGTGTCTTCCTGCGTCCCGGCCACGGTCGGATCGTGATCAACCGCCGCCCGATCGATCACTTCTTCCAGCGCGAGAGCTCCAAGCTCATCCTCCGGCAGCCCCTGGTGTTGACGGACACGCTGGAGAGCTTCGATATCCTCGTGACGGTCAAGGGCGGCGGCAAGAGCGGCCAGGCTGGCGCCATTCGTCTGGGGATTGCGCGCGCGCTGTGTGAGTCCAACGCCGATCTGCGGCCCACCCTGAAGCGCGCCGGTCTGTTGACCCGCGACGCTCGCAAGGTCGAGCGCAAGAAGTACGGTCAGCCCGGCGCCCGCAAGCGCTTCCAGTTCTCCAAGCGCTGAGCGCTGCGTGCCTCCATCATCAGGGGGCAGGGGGGCATCAGGGGGCAGGCCGTCTTCTGGGGGTGGGGCGCTCGCGATCATCCCGGCCCGCTACGCGTCTGTGCGGCTTCCAGGGAAGGCCCTGGCCGATCTGCACGGCCTGCCGATGGTCGTGCATGTGCTCCGGCGCGCGCAGCAGGCCACTCGGGTCGCTCGAGTGGTCGTCGCGACGGACGACCGACGCATCTTCAAGGCCGTCGAGGCCCACGGCGGCGACGCGCGTATGACCCGCGCCGATCACGCCTCCGGCTCCGATCGCGTGGCCGAGGTCGCGCAGGCGCTGGAGTGGCCGCCGGACGCTCCCATCGTGAACGTGCAGGGCGATGAGCCGCTGGTAGATCCCGCCCTGATCGATCGACTGGTGGGTGCGATGAGCGATCCGGCGGTGGCGGTGGCCACCGCGGCGGCGCCCCTGCATGCAGAGGAGGCGGGCGCCTCGCAGCGGGTCAAGGTGGTGACGGACCCCTCGGGGCGGGCGCTGTATTTTTCGCGGGCGCCGATTCCACACGGCGGTCCCTTTCGCGTGCATCTGGGCATCTACGCCTACCTGGCGGCGGTGCTGCGCGGGTTCGTCGCTCTCTCACCGTCGCCGCTGGAGCGCACCGAGCGCCTGGAGCAGCTGCGGATCCTCGAGGCCGGGGTGCATATCCACGTGGTCGACGTTCCCCGCGCAGCACCCTCGGTGGACACGCCGGCTGATCTCGCGCGCATGCGCCGGATCATGGCGGGCATCGATGCCCGCGCCCCGACCGGGTGAGCGACGCGCCCGCGGTTGGAGCCGCCCAGCGGGCAGCGGCCTGAAAGTGGCCTCGGGGTGGGAGCCCGCGATAGCGGGCGATGCGGGGGAAGACCTCCCCCGACAGGACGGCGCGGCGGTTGTTGGTTCGGCCTCCGGCCGAGGCGATGATCGGAGCCCCCCCCGCGGAGCCGCAATGCGCAAGAAGTTCATCTTCGTCACTGGAGGGGTCCTCTCCTCCCTCGGAAAGGGTCTGTCCGCCGCAGCCATCGGCGCGGTGCTCGAGTCTCGTGGGCTGCACGTCACGAACGTCAAGATGGACCCGTACATCAACGTAGATCCGGGGACGATGAGCCCGTACCAGCACGGCGAGGTCTTCGTCACCGACGACGGCGCCGAGAGCGATCTCGATCTGGGGCACTACGAGCGCTTCGTGGGGCGGCCGGTCTCGAAGCGCAACAACTTCACCACCGGGCAGGTGTACCGCAACGTCATCGAGCGTGAGCGCAAGGGCGAGTACCTGGGCCGCACCGTGCAGGTGATCCCGCACATCACCGAGGAGATCAAGCGGCTGATCTGGGAGGCCGTCTCCGACGCCGATCTGGGCATCGTCGAGGTCGGCGGCACGGTGGGCGACATCGAGTCGCTGCCGTTCCTGGAGGCGATCCGCCAGTTCCGCGTGGACGTGGGCTCCGAGAACGTGCTGTACATCCACCTCACGCTTGTGCCGTACCTCCGCGCGGCCGGCGAGCTGAAGACCAAGCCCACGCAGCATTCAGTGAAAGCGCTGCGCGAGATCGGGATCCAGCCGGATCTCATCCTGTGCAGGAGCGTCAAGGAGCTGCCCACGGCCATCCGCGAGAAGATCGCGCTGTTCTGCAACGTCCACGTCGACGACGTGATCTCCGCGCCGGACGTCCCCGACACCTACGAGCTGCCGCTCATCTTCCACCGGCAGCGGCTAGACGACCGCATGCTGTCGAAGCTGGGGGTGTGGGCGGCTTCGGCGCGTCTCGACCCCTGGGAGGACCTGATCGCGCGCGCACGCCGGGCCCGCCACCCCGTGCGCATCGCCATCGTCGGCAAATACGTCCACCTGGCCGACACCTACAAGTCGCTGGGTGAGGCGCTCACCCACGGCGGCGTGGCGAATTTCGCCAACGTGGAGCTGGTGTACGTCGACAGCGAGCAGGTCGATGCCGATGATCCCGGCGCGCTGCTGCTGGAATGCGACGGCGTGCTCGTGCCGGGTGGCTTCGGCGACCGCGGGGTGGAGGGGAAGATCTCCGCCATCCGGTGGGCCCGGGAGCAGCGGCGGCCGTTCTTCGGCATCTGCCTGGGGATGCAGCTCGCGGTGGTCGAATTCACGCGCAGCGTGCTGGGCCACCCCGACGCCAGCAGCCGCGAGTTCGAGTCGGCGGCCCGCGCGATGGTCATCGATCTGATGGACGAGCAGCGCAAGGTCACCCGCAAAGGCGGGACGATGCGGCTGGGGGCCTGGCCGTGCCACCTCGCGGCGGGCTCGCGCGTCGCGGAGATCTACGAGAGCGAAGAGATCTCCGAGCGTCACCGCCATCGCTACGAGGTCAACCCCGACTGGTTTGAGCGCCTGGAGGCCGCGGGCCTGCAGATCAGCGGTCGCAGCCCCGACAGTCGCCTGGCGGAGATGATCGAGCTGGAGGATCACCCGTACTTCATCGCCTGCCAGTTCCACCCGGAGTTCCGCTCCCGGCCGCTGGCGCCGCATCCCCTGTTCACCGCGTTCGTGCGAGCATGCCTCGATTACCGGGCGGCGCACACCGCGTGACGGCGGTCCTCGTCGTCGCCGCTCTGGCCTGCGCGCAGCAGGCGCCCGCGCAGCCTCCGCTGCCCCTGCTGGTCGTGGAGGACTTCTCGCTCGACATCGCCGACGCGACCATCCGGGGCGCGCGGGGCATGCTCGACCCGGAGGGTGCGGGGAGCAGCACCGACGTTCAGGCCGTGCTCCAGCAAGGGACGGGGTCCCAGGCGACGGAGGGGCCCTCTACCGATCGACCACCCACCGAGATCACCGCGGAGCGATCCTCCTGGGATCTGAAGACGCGGGAGGTCCGGTTCGAGGGTGACGTGGTGGTCACTCGCGGGGGCTTCACCCTGCGCTGCGGGCGGCTGACGGTGCAGATGTCGGACGCCGAGCGCGTCTCCCACGCGCTGGCCGAGGAGGACGTGGTGATCTCCCAGGACGGCCGGCGCGCCACCGGGGCTAGAGCGGAGCTGCACCCGGAGACCGGTCAGGTCGTCCTGGAGGGGGCTCCGGTGGTGGAGGAGGGCCCCCACCGCATGCGCGGAGAGCGCGTTGTGCTCTGGTTGGACGACGAGCGGATGGAGTGCGAACGGTGCAGCATCGAACTCGCACCTGCGGCGTTGTCCCCAACGGAGGGCTCTGTTGGGTTACCCTGATCAGCGCCTGGTTTTCCTTCTGAAATCCCTCATGGTGCCAAAGACAATGATGGTGCCGCTTCCCTGATGGAGTGTGGCATGGACCTCGCCCGGACGCCGACCACCCAGGAGGACTCCTCCGCGCGCACCGCCCCCATGAGTCGAGGCGGCACGCTCTCCGATCCCCTGTCGGATCCACTTCAGCTCCAGAGCGACGGCCTCACGAGCGGACTCTCCGATCCGCTCAGCGGTGCGCTCCAGCTCGACGGTCCGCTTCAGATGGATGGGGACGCCCCGATCCAGCTGGATGAGGGGGAGGACGTCTTGAAGCAGACGCCCTACAACGCCCGCAACAACGAATTCGACGCCGGCTACATCAAGACGATGGCGAACACCGCCGAGACGTCTGCCGACCCGGCGCTGGCGCCGGCCCGCATCAGCGACGCCTTCACCAACCTGGCCTTCGAGACCCAGGAAGCGGTGGGCGTGAAAGCCGACGGCTACTGGGGCCCCGGTTCGAAGGGTGGCCTCACCGGGTACCTCACCGCGCAGTCGTCGCAGACCGATGACAGCAGCTCCGATGAGACCGCGACCCCGGAGACCGAGGAGGCGCCGGTCGAGGAGTCGATCGAGCCGACGATCGAGGGCGTGACCGTCTCCACATCGTCCGACACGGGCGACTCGTCGGACGACGACAGCGGCACGCCTGAGACCAGCGGGCCGGAGAGCAGCAGCCCGGAGACCGCCGTCACGAACCCCGAGGAGTCGGATCAACTCGCGCAGGAGATGGCGGAACAGCAGCAGAAGGAGAAGCAGGAGACGGAGAGCCAGGAGACGGCGATCGAGGAGGCCTCGGCCGACCTGGGCGAAGTCGACAACATGGAGGAGGCCCTCGATCTCCTGGGCAGCATGCTCGACGCGATGGCGCCCTCTGAGGGCGACTCCAAGAAGATCAAGGTCAGCATGGGCGTCAAGCCCAGCCCGGCGGTCTCCCTCGGCTTCGACATGGCCCTCCAGGTCTCCCGCCAGGACAACGGCAAGCTCAAGACAAAGGCCAATATCGGCTTCAACGCCAAGGTCGAGGCGGACTTCTACCTGGCCTCTGCCTTCGCGAAGGTGAGCCTGGCCGGGTACCTGCAGGCGGTCGGCGACAACGGCTCGGAGTGCATCGATCTGTTCGGCCTGGCGATGTACACGACGGTCGCGTCCGCCAGCAAGAAGGCCGCGAGGTACGTCTGGGGCAAGGACTTCGAAGACGACGTCATGAGTGAGATGGACGACGACGACTCCGTCGAGATGGGCCTGGAGGCCTCGGCCGGCGTGGGCGCCAGCATTGGCGGCGGGATCGACATCGGTGGAGACGACGTCGACGCGTCCATCAAGGCCTCCGGCGAGGGCAAGCTGAGCACGAAGGCGATGCGCAAGATCACCAGGGACGGCGTCGAGGACTCCACCTCCAGCTCCGCCAGCGCCATGGCGTCGCTGAAGGTCTCCGGTAGCATCCCGGGCACGGGCTGGGCCGGGAGCCTGGGGCTCACCGCCAAGTACGCTACGGGCGGCGGGGTCAGCGGTGAGATCGCCGCCAACCTCACGCGCGACGCCGACATGGAGGCCTTCGTCAGCGCGCTGACGTCGGGGAACTTCAACGAGCAGCTGATCTCGTGGGTGGCTGGTACCGCCGATGTCATCGCCGATCTCATCCTGGGCACCACCGGCCTGCAGGACGACGCCGGGGGCGGCCGCACGCTGGGCGCCGTGGTGGGCGCGATGGGCAGCACGTCGCTCGCCGCCAGCATCGGGCAGGGCGCGCTGCTGGAGAAGGTGCAGAGCAAGTTCGCTGGCGTGGGGGCCAGCATGAAGCAGGCCCTCGACGTCAAGCTGACGTTCAAGGACGGCAAGGCCAAGCTCGACGTCAAGCTGTCCCGCGCGTCCTCGATCGACGTGGGCGGCGACGTCAAGCTGGGCAAGCTGGAGGTCGCGGTCGAGAACCTGTCCGAGATCGTGAAGATCCCGACCGTCACGATCTGATCTCCTGTCTGGTGTCTCTCGGAGTCAGGTGGGCCTGGGCCGAGAGGACGTGTCGTTGAACCCCGATCTCGAACAGGGGCTCTCCCGGGGACTCCAGCGGGGACTCCAGGCCAGCGGCCTGACCCTCACGCGGGGGGGGCGTCGGATCGTCGACGGTGTGGACCTCTCGGTTCGCCCCGGAGAGATCGTTGGTTTGCTGGGCCCCAACGGCGCTGGCAAGACGAGCTGCTTTCGCATGCTCACCGGCATCTGGCAGCCGGACGGCGGGCAGATCGCGCTCGACGGACAGCTCCTCACCGGGCTGCCGCTGTGGCGTCGTGTTCGCCGGGGGCTGGGCTACCTTCCGCAGGAGCCGAGCGTGCTGCGGCACCTGACGGTTCGCAAGAACCTCTGCGTGCCATTGGAGGCCCGTGGGGCTCCCGTGAGCGACGCCGACGCGCTGCTGAGCACACTGTCCCTGGAGGGGCTGGCAGACGCGCGGGCGGGGACGCTGTCGGGCGGGGAGCGGCGCCGCCTGGAGATCGGGCGCTGCCTGGCCGCCGCCCCACGCATCCTCCTGCTGGATGAGCCCTTCTCGGGGGTCGATCCGGTCTCGGTGGCGGATCTCCAGGATCGCATCCGCCGGCTGGCGAGCAGCGGCATCGGTGTCTTGATCACCGATCACGCCGTCCACGAGGCGCTGGCGCTGTGTGATCGCGCGCTGATCCTGGACGGGGGGCGCGTGATGGTGCAGGGCAGCCCGGCCGAGGTTGCGGCGGATCCTCATGCGCGAGCGCGCTACCTCGGTGTAGGGTTCATCCTCCGGTGATGGCGCGTTAGCCTGAACTTTCCAGGGGCTGGCGAAATGGGACTGGAACTCCAACAATCACAACGGATGACCCAGAAGCTGGTCATCACCGCCCAGCTCAAGCAGGCGATCCGTCTCCTCCAGCTGAACCACATCGAGCTGATCGCGGCAGTCAACCAGGAGCTCGTTGAGAACCCTACCCTGGAGGAGATCCCCGGCACCGCGACGCCGGTGGTCGACGCCGGTGAGCAGCGTCTGCAGGACGCCGCACGCAAGGATCAGGCCGACATCGTCGATCAGAACAACGGCACTGGCAGTGAGTCCGTGGACTGGGAGAAGATCCTTGAGGACCGCGCGAGCGGCGCCAGCGCTTTTCGCAGCGCCAGCGGCCCCAGCCGGTTCGACGACCTCCCGCCCATCGAGCAGAGCCTGTCGTCGACCACCACGCTCTCCGAGCATCTGCTGTGGCAGCTGTCGATGCAGGACGTCTCCAGCGGAGAGGAGCGCTGCGCCACGGCGATCATCCACAACCTCGATCATCGCGGCTACCTCGACGCCGATCCGGATCAGCTTCGCGAGACCCTCGGCGCGTCGGCCGAGGACATGGCGGCGGCCTTCCAGCGCGTACAGGGTCTCGATCCCATCGGCTGCGGCGCCCGCGGGCTCGCGGAGTGCCTGCTCATCCAGATCCGCCGCCACTGGCCCGACGATCCCTTCTTTCCGCGCATCATCTCCGAGCACATCCGCAACCTCGAGAATCGCAAGTACAAGGCCATCGCCAGCGCCTTGGAGCTCCACCTCGAGGACGTGCTGGAGTACCACAAGATGCTCCGCACCCTGGAGCCGTGGCCCGGTCGGCCGTTCAGCGATGTCGAGAATCAGTACATCACGCCAGACATCGAGGTCATCAAGCAGAGCGGCCTGTGGAGCATTCGTCAGAACGAGGACGGGCTACCGCGCCTGCGGGTGAGTCGGTACTACCGCCAGGTGCTCTCCGACAAGAGCTCCTCTCGTGAGGTGCACAAGTACATCAAGGAGCGCCTGGAGTCCGCGGACTTCCTGATCAAGAGCATCTACAAGCGCCAGAACACAATCCAGCGCGTGATGAACGCCATCCTGGAGCGGCAGCAGGACTTCTTCGAATACGGCCCGGAGCACATGCGGCCGATGGTGCTGCGCGACATCGCAGACGAGATCGGGGTGCATGAGTCCACCGTCTCCCGCGTCACCACCAACAAGTACGTGCTCTGTCCCCACGGCATCTTCGAGCTGAAGTATTTCTTTAGCGCCGCCATCCCCAGGTTGTCGGGCGGCGCCCTGGGCGCCGAGGCCGTGAAGGAGAAGATCCGCAAGCTGATCGCGGAGGAAGATCCCCGGCGACCACAATCCGATCAGTCGTTGGTGGGGAGCCTCAGGCTCCAGAACATCAAGATCGCGCGCCGCACGGTCGCGAAATACCGCGAGGCGATGGGAATTCTCTCCTCCGCGCAGCGCAAGCGTGTGTTTTGATGGGTGTGGTGCGGCTCTACTCCGGCCGGGCTGTCCAGCCCATGCCATCCGCGCCATCCATGCCGTGAAGGAGAGTCGATGCGTCTGGACATCACCTTTCGCAATGTCGAGCCCAGCGAGAACCTTCGCAACCGGGCCGAGAAGAAGTTTGGCAAGGTCTGCAAGCACCTGACCGAGCCCATCGAGGGACACCTTGTGCTGAAGGTGGAGCGCCATCGGAACAGCGCAGAGCTGACCGTGCACGGCGGGCGCGACCAGTCCTTCCGCGTCCAGGAGGTGACCGATGACATGTATTCCACCATCGACGGGCTGATGCACAAGCTCGAGCGGATGGTGCGCAGGGAGCGTGAGCGGCGGATCGACCGCCACCACGCCGGTCCGGGGCTCTCAGAGACTCCCGCGGCCGCCGACTGAACCGCTTTACGGCTCAAGCCTTCCGGCTCGAACCGACTGAGACCAAAAATCTCACCCGTCCCGGGCCCGGGCGCAGAACGCGCGCCAGGCCGAGGGCGTGTTCAGGTTGAGGAGCGCTTCGGGCCAGTCGCCTTCGACGCGGGGAGCCGCGGTGAGCACCTGGCCCAGGTGCAACCCCGCGGCCAGCGCCCCGCGGGTGGCGGGCACGTCTATGAGCACCGGGTGACCTGGGGCACCCCGCGCGGCGATCACCGCGGGTGGTGGGTGGGTCAGCAGTCGGTCCAGCACCCGGGGGGGCGCAGGCGGGACGTCCACCGGGGTCACCACGGCGGCGTCAGCGGAGGAGCTGGCCAGCGCCAGCGCCAGCGAGGTGGCCGGCCCGGTGCTCGCCCAGCGTGGGTTCATCACCACCATGACGTCCGGGGGGAGCGCCGCCCGTATGGAATCGGCGTGCCCGCCGAGCACCACGCGTATCGGCCCCCCGACGCACCGGAGCGCGGCGATGTGGCGCGCGATCAGCGGGCGCCCGCGGAGATCGAGGAGGGCCTTGGGAGAGCCCATGCGGGTGGAGCCGCCGGCGGCCAGGATCACGCTCAGCGGACGGGACGGCGGCATGGTCTTCCGATAACCCCACGTTCGATGATGCCGCTGCTCGCGATCGTCGCGTGTGTTCACCACACCCCATCCGTCGCGCCGGTGGTGCGCCTCGACGCATCACTGGACGTCGGCGTGCGCACGGAGTCCGAGTGTCCGGCGCTGCCCGCGGTCCCCGACGCCGCCACCCGGTTCGAGCTCGCGCTGACGCTCACCCGATCTCGCGTCTTCCGCGATGGATCCGTGGGGTGGCTGCTGGTGTTCGACGACGTCCAGCGCGACGGGGCGCCTCACCCACTGACCGGCCGCCGCGTGGCGCTGCGGCGCTTCGGCGCCCGGGAGGTCCTCGACGTGGATCTGCTGGAGCACGCGCTGGGGGGTGATCGGCAGCTTGAGGTGATCGACCTTCTCCTGCCGGTAGTCTCGCCGCACCCCCCCGATCTTCGGCCCGGAGGGGTCGCCCCCCGAACCACGAGCTGGCCGCTTCGGCTGCCCGACGGGCGCACCTGGAACGGGAGCAGTGACGCGACCTGGACCCTCAAAGAGACGGATGACGCCGCAGGGGTTCGGGCGTGGGTGTTCGCGTATGACGGCACCTGGCCCACCGACGGCCCCGCCCGGGGCCCCCGCGGCGCGGCCCCCCCTG
>CAYXGP010000017.1:0-61552 GCA_964464515.1 uncultured Enterobacterales bacterium | reverse complement strand
AGTATGATGGGGCGAGACATTCAGTAAGTCTATTACCCTTCGACTACCCTCTGAGGGCGACCCCGCGTGAGGCGCGAGTCCACTGGCTTGCGGCGCCTGCGCGGCCCGGCTTGCCGTCGTATCTGGCCCACTTCAAGAGACAGGGTTCGAGAGCGTCGCACGCCTGTGGACGAAGTGCATCCGGGTCGAGCGGGGAGATTGCTCTTCATGGAGCGGCCTAAACGAGGGCGCTCTCGCTGCCGGAGTCGGTGACGAACATGCACGACGCGCGCGACAGCGTGACCATCTTCTGACAGAACTCGAAGTCGGGATCGGGCTGGAGCCCGAGGATGTTGATGTCGGCCACCGGGGCCTGAATCACGGCCTCCTCGAAAGACTCGACCACCATCACCCGTCGTCCGGTGCGCGTCGGCAGGCGGGCCAGATCACAGACCTCGTCGAGGAACGCCTGCGCGCCCGCCTGGGCGCTCTCGTCGACCACGGCGGTCAGCAGCTCCAGCTCGGCCCCCCATGTGCGCAACAGCCGGTAGCCCATGAGCAGGGTGAGGTTGAGGTTGGCGCTGGTGAAGGCCTGCTCGGTGTCCCAGTCGTCGCCGTGGGGGCGCAGCCACAGGTGGACGAGGCGCGCCTGTCCCAGACCGGCCCGGGGGTGGAGGCCCAGCAGGATTACGCCGACCCGCGAGTGGCGGGCGTGACGGATCAGCTCGCCGAACTCGGGCTCGCGCGTGGCGACATCGGGCACGGTGAGGAACAGGATGTTCGGGCGGAAGAACGCGCTCTGAAGCGCCTGGAGGCTGGCGGCGACGCCCGTGGTGAAGCCGGCGCAGTCGATGAGCGACCACGTGCAGAAGACGTCCTCGTCGCCGAAGGCGCGTCCGAGCCGGGCGACCCGCTCGCGGAGCTCATCGATGGCGTTGGGGCTGGACAGCCCGATCAGCTTGACCGAGCCCTCCGGCCGACAGATGTCGAGGAGGAAGTGGAACTCACCACGGAGCTGCTCGGGGTCTTCCACCGGGACCAGGAGGTTGGGCTTCCACGCGCGCGCGTTGGCGCCCTCGTAGCGGGCGACCCGGGCCGCGGCCCACTCCGCCAGCGCGCCGAAGATGCTGCTGCGGACGTCGCCTTCGCTCTCCAGCCCGCGGCGCTGGAGCCAGGCGTAGATCGCCAGCACGGTGGACACCGCGACGAGCCCGAAGGTGGGGTTGACGATGAACATCGCGAAGACGCAGCCCACGGCGCCCAGCAGCGGGACCACCGGAGGCACCCGCAGGGTGGGCCGGAAGCTGACCAGTCCCAGGGAGTCCTCCAGCAGCACCACCACGTTGACCACGCAGTAGGTGATCAGGAAGAACATCGTGATCAGCGGCGCGATCAGGTTGAGATCGCGCATCATCAGCGCCCCCACGGTGAGCACGCCGGT
This sequence comes from uncultured Enterobacterales bacterium, assembly GCA_964464515.1. Lineage (GTDB taxonomy): Bacteria > Myxococcota_A > UBA796 > UBA796 > UBA2385 > CAYXGP01. Next base: position 60,132 of record CAYXGP010000017.1, on the reverse strand, counting down.
GAGCACCAGGGCGTTGCGCGGCTCGCCCTCTGGGGTGGTCTTCGCCAGCCACTCGCTCCCGGGCAGGATGCGGTGCTGGCCCATGGCCATCAGGATGCGCGGGCCGCCGACCATCGAGGCGAGCGCCGACGAGAACGTGGCCCCCAGCAGACCCAGGACGACCACCCAGCCGAGCGAGAATCCGCCGACGGAGGTGCGATCGACCAGCACCATGTAGTTGGAGGCCAGCTCTTCCATCGGCGCGCTGCGGGCCAGCCACCAGGCCAGGGCGCCGTAGATGACGCAGCTCACCGCGATGGCGCTGAGCGCCCCCACCGGGATGTTGCGCCGGGGGTCTTCGAGGTCGCCGGACATGTTCGCGCCGGCCATGATGCCCGTGGTGGCGGGGAAGAACACCGCGAACACCTGCCAGAAGTCACCACCCGCTGCGGGGCTCTCGGGGAAGCCGGGGTAGTCTCCCCACCAGGTGATGGCCACCTCGGGCTGGAGCGTCGTGGGGCTGAAGACGATCGCCAGCAGCGACGCGGCGATCACCGCCATGATCACGTACTGGGTCTTGAACGCCAGATCTGCGCTGCGGTACGCGATGGCGAACAGGAGGGCGAAGACGAGCAGGTCGATCAGCAGCGGCGGGTGATCGGCGAAGAACCATTGCCAGCCCTCGCGAAACCCGAAGACGTACATCGCCACACCGAACGGCCGGCTCAGGTACAGCGGGATGCCGATGCTGCCGCCCACCTCGAAGCCCAGCGAGCGCGAGATGATCGCGTAGGGGCCCCCGGCGCCCAGCCGGGTGTTCGTGGAGATGGACGCCAGCGAGAGCCCGGTGCAGATGGTGATGCCCATCGCCAGCCCCATCACCGCGATGGCGCCGCCCAGGCCGGCGCTGCCGACGACCCAGCCCAGGCGCACATACATGATGACGCCCAGGATGGTCAGCAGCGTGGGGGTGAACACCCCGGTGAAGGTGCCGAAGCGAACCGGTGTGGGCGGTGTGTTCACGGTGGCTGCTCCTTCACGGACTCCAGACCATCCCGATATCGGGGTCTTGGCGGTGCGACCGCTTCAACGGCGGCGTCTCACTGAATGAGTGACGCCTGGAAGAGACTCCTTGAAGAACCCCAGCAGAGGCTCTGGGAGAGCAGAGGTCCTGGGAGAGCAGAGGTCTCTTGGGAGAGACCCAGAAGAAACCAACGCCGTGAGCACCCCTGGGCATATCCAGGGACGTCACGGCGTGGTGGTCGGAGCGGAGTGACCCCGCTCCGAGAAGCGATGAAGCCTAGTTGCAGGCCGCCTCGATCTCCTCGCTGGTCCAGCCACGGCCGGCGGCCTGACGAATCAGGGTGCGGAAGTGGGCGTCGCCTGCGTCGGTCCAGTTGAAGTTGTTGCGGATGTGACCGATCGTCTTCTTCTCGATGTCCGAGTAGGTGGAGTCGGCGGCGATCGAATCGAAGATCTGCTGAGCGTCAGCCTTGCTCAGGCGACCATCACCGCGGCCCGCGGTGAGCTGGTGGGCGAGGCCCCACAGGATGGCATCGACCTCGACGTCGCGACCATTGGCAGCCTTGAAGAATGTAGTTCCGGACATTTCCTGACTCCGTGAGCGGATTGGATGGTGAACAGTTGTGCGAAGAGCCGCACATTGATCGGTACGGTGGGAGCCTGCATGGGCGCCTCTCGTCCGTCGCGCCGCAAACTTAACGCTTGGGCAACGGCTCGTGCCGAAAAAATGAGACTTTTTCGTGATCGGCAGACAAGCCGCGCCCTGAGCCAGCGCCGGCAGTCGCTGTGGGAGAGGACTGGCTCGCGCTTTTGGAGTTCAGCGGTTCTGGAGCCAGGCTGCGAATCGGTCGAGTCCGTCGTGGATGGAGGTGGTGGCCTCCCAGCCCAGCAGGCTGCGCGCCTTGTCGGGTTGCGCGAACGTCACCGGGACGTCTCCGAGCTGATCGGGAAGCTGCTGGATCTGCGGCTGTCTCCCCAGCGCCCGGCCCAGCGAGGCGATCAGCCCGTCCAGGCGGATGGGTGAGGAGTTGCCCAGGTTGACGATCTCCAGGCCCAGCGGACGATCGATCGCCGCCACCACGCCGGCCACGATGTCGTCGACGTAGGTGTAGTCGCGCATCGACGAGCCGTCGCCGAACATCGGGATGGGCTCCCCAGCGAGGATGAGGCGGCCGAACAGGTGGATCGCCATCTCGGGGCGCTGGTGTGGGCCGTAGACCGTGAAGAACCGCAGGCACGTGGACTGGATGTCGTACAGGTGCTTGTAGGTGGCGCAGATGATCTCACCCGCCCGCTTGGTGGCCGCGTAGGGGCTCACCGGGGTGTCCACCGGGTCGGTCTCGGCGAAGGGGCCCTGCCGCCGCGAGCCGTACACCGACGACGACGACGCGAAGACCATCCGCTTCACGTCGTGCCGCTTCATCGTCTCGAGGATGCGGATGGTGCCGGTGATGTTGATGTCGGCGTAAGAGGCGGGATCGGCCAGCGACTGCCGCACGCCGGCGCGCGCGGCCAGGTGGACCACCACGTCGGGGCGATCGGCCGCGAAGATGCGCTCCAGAAGATCCGCGTCGCGGATGTCGCCGCGCACCAGCGTGAAGCCCTCGCGCCCCTGGAGCCGCGCGGCGTTTGCCTCCTTCAGCGCCGGGTCGTAGCCGAAAGCGAAGGCGTCCAGCGTCGTGACGCGATCACCGCGGCTCAGGAGATGCTGGGCGGTGGCCGAGCCGATGAAGCCGGCGCCGCCGGTGAGGAACACGTGCATGGAGACCTCCGCCGCCAGGGTAACGCGAGAGGCGTTAGCCCCCGCGCGTGGTGAAGCGACTTGTGACCCTCAGGATCGGCGTTTTCGTGGTCCTGGTGACCTGCGAGGGGCCGGCCGGCGCGGCTGGGGTTCCGGGGCGCTTCGACGGCCCCGATCGCGCGCGGCCGCAGATCCCCGTAGCCCTGTGTCCGGTGCTCACCGGCCTGAGCAGTCCCACCGACATCCAGGCGGTGCCGGGCGCGCCGGGCAAGGTGGTCGTGCTGGAGAAGGCTGGTCGCGCGAGGGTGTGGGACACCGCCACCGGTCAGCCGGTGGACACCCTGCTCGACGTGGAGGTACTGACCCGCTCCGAGCAGGGGCTGCTGGGGTTGGCCTTCCACCCCGGCTTCTCCGACCCCGGAGCCTCGGGGCGCGGGCGGTTCTTCGTGCATCGCTCGGTGAAGGACGCCGCGGGCCGGCCGGTGGGACGCATCTCGGAGTGGCGCGCTGCGCCGCGCGCGGGCGGCTGGACCGTCACCGGCGAGCGCGTGCTGCTCGAAGTGGTGCAGCCCTACGCCAACCACGACGGCGGGCAGATCGCCTTCGGCCCCGACGGCCACCTGTACGTCGGCTGGGGGGACGGCGGCGCCGCTGGCGATCCGCTGGGCCATGGCCAGAACGCCTCCACGCTGCTGGGCGCGATGATCCGCATCTCCCCCGACGCCACGAACGCCACGCCCTACGGCGTGCCTCCCGACAACCCCTTCGTGGGACGCTCGGGGGTGGCCCCCGAGATCTGGGCAACCGGCCTGCGCAACCCGTGGCGGTTCACGTTCGCGCCGGACGGCCGGCTCATCGTCGCCGACGTAGGGCAGAACAAGTGGGAGGAGGTCGATGTCGTTCGGGCTGGCGACAACCTGGGCTGGAGCAAGCGCGAGGGCGCCCACTGCTTTCCGCCTGGCTCCGCCTGCTCCGGGGCCGGTCTGGTCGATCCCGTCTGGGAGTACGCCCACGGCGCCGACGGCCGGTCCGTCACCGGCGGGGTGGTCTACACCGGCGATGACCTGCCGGCGCTCGCTGGGCGCTACCTCGTCGGAGACTTCGTCTCCGGGCGCATCTGGGCCCTGACCCTCGCCACGGGTGCGTCCACCGGCGCGGCGCAGGCGACGGCCCTGGGGCGCTGGGACATCTCCATCAGCACCTTCGGCCGCCAGCACGACGGTGAGGCGCTGGTGGCCGACTATGCTCGCGGGGTGATCTACCGGCTCTGTCCGCCGTAGAGCTTCCCGGACAGCGCCTACCTTGAGACGAGTACCAGCACTTCGTTTCCGCGCCGTCGCACCACGAAGCGGTCGGTCTTGCCGGAGCCCGACAGCGCCTTCTCCACGTCGGCGGGTGTGCGCACCGGCACCGTGTTGACGTCGGTGATCAGGTCGCCTGCCCGGAGCTGACCTGCGGCGCGCCCGCCAGAAGACACCCGCACCACCAGCACGCCGTTCACGGACTCTCCGGTCAGCTCCTTCGCGCTGCCCAGCGACACGCCGAGATCATCGAGCGTGGTGATGTCGGGCTCGTCGCGCTCAGGCGCCGAGGGGCTCCCGCGGACCATGCTGTCTTCGCTCGGGCGCGCACCCAGCGTGACCGTGATCGTCTTCGTGCGTCCGCTCCGCAGCACCTCGACGCGCACCTTGTCGCCCGGACGCAGCGACCCGATCCGCCGCACCAGCTCGCCGGTGTCGGTCACGATCTCGCCGTCGAGCCGCCGCAGCACGTCTCCGGCGCGCAGGCCCGCGGACGCGGCAGGGGTGTCATCGAAGACGGCGCTCAGCAGCACCCCCTCTCCGGGCGGCAGATCCAGCTCCTCGGCGATCTGCGGGTCCAGATCCTGTAGCCCCACGCCGATCCATCCCCGCTGGACCTTCCCGTTGGTCTTCAGCTCGTCGAGGATCTCCTTGACCATGTCGACCGGGATCGCGAACCCGATGTTCTGCCCGTAGGGGTTGATGGCGGTGTTGATGCCCACCACCTGACCCGACAGGTCGAACAGCGGCCCGCCGGAATTGCCGGGGTTGATGCTGGCGTCGGTCTGCAGGAAGTCGTCGTAGGGGCCGGCCCCCAGCACGCGTCCCTTGGCGGAGATGATACCGGAGGTGACGGTATGGCTCAGGCCGAACGGGTTGCCGATGGCGACCACCCAGTCGCCGACGGCGAGGGTCTCGGAGTCGCCCAGCGGCGCGAACGGCAGGGTCTCGTCGGCGTCGATCTTCACCAGGGCCACGTCGGTCCGCGCGTCGGTGCCCACCACCCGCCCCGAGTACTCCCGCTCGTCCGACAGCCGCACCGTGAGCTCTGTGGCGTTCGCGATCACGTGGTTGTTGGTCAGGATGTAGCCGTCCTTCGAGATGAGGAAGCCCGATCCCTGCCCCTCACGAGTGCGGTGCTCGTCTGGGATGTGATCGAAGTAGGGACGCAGCCAGCGCGGGATGTCGTCGCGGTCGATCGACGCCATCATGTCCTGCTCCACCGACAGGTTGACCACGGCTGGCCCCAACCGCTCGACCAGCGGCGCGAGGCTGAGCGAGGGGTCGTAGTCGAGGGGGGCCAGGGGCGCCGCCGCGGCGGGGGTGCTGAGCAGGAAACCGGTCATGGAGAGCAGGGGGAGGAAGGGACCGGGCATGATCGAGAACCTCGCGTGGTTGGGAGGGCGCTCAACCCCCGTCGCGGATGCCGGCTTCCCGTGGGTTAGAAGAGGCGCCATGCCGATCCTCCTTCTGCTCGCGCTGTGGTGGGGTGCCTTCGCTCACGCGGGGGAGCTCACGCTGTGGCATGCCTACCGCGGAGAGGAGCGGGCGGCCCTCGAGCAGGCCCTCGATCGGTACCAGACCGCCAACCCGGGCGTGCAGATCGTCCCCCTGGCGGTGCCCTACGAGGGGTACGCGACCAAGCTGGAGGCGGCGATCCCGCGGGGCAACGGCCCTGACCTGTTCATCGCGGCCCACGAGCGGATCGGCGCCTGGGAGCGCGCGGGCCTGCTGGCTCCACTCCCCGCGCTGCCCGAGGGGCTGCACCCCACCACCCTGGCCGCCGTGCGCTGGGACGGCGCTGACTATGGGGTGCCGCTGGCCTACAAGTGCCTGGCGCTGTTCTACAACCGCGCGCTCATCAGCGCCCCTCCCCAGACCACCGACGCGCTGGTGGCGCTGAAGGGCACGCTGGGCGTGGGGGTGTTTCCGCTGGCCTACCAGGCCACCGACCCGTACTTCCACGCGCTCTGGATGCACGGCTTCGGCGGTGGGGTGTTCGACGCCGGCGAAGTCGCGCTGGATCAGTCCGAGAACGCCGCGGCCCTGGGTTTCGCGTACGGACTCCTGACCAGCGGTGTCATCCCCGATGAGGCCACCAGCGCGCTGGTCACGCAGCTGTTCAACGACGGCGGCGCCGCGACGGTCATCAGCGGTCCGTGGTTCGCCGGAGAGATCGACCCGGGAGTGGACTACGCCGTGTCGCCGCTGCCGGTGATCAGCGCCAGCGGGCAGCCGGCCGCGCCGTTCGTCACCGTCGAGGCCGTGCTGCTGTCGAGCCAGGCCCGCGCGCCGACGGACGCCACAGCCCTGGCGCTGTGGCTGGCCGGCCCGGAGTCTGCGGCGCTGCGCGCCCGGCAGGGGAGGCAGAGCGTCTCGCTGCTGTCGGCCTGGGACGATCCGGCAGTGGCGTCCGATCCAGAGCGGATCGCCTTCCGCCAGCAGCTCGACGCTGCAGTGCCCATGCCCAACCGCCCGGAGATGAGCGCCACCTGGGAGCCGATGGCGCGCACGCTGCGCGGGGTGATGCGCGGCGCTGTCACGCCGGAGACCGCGACCGCCGCGGCCCAGCAGCACTACGATATCGTCGCGCGGCCCCCTCCTGAGCCGGCGAACCCCACTCCCTACCTGGCGGCGTTGGTGCTGGCGGTGCTCGGCGGCGGCGGCTGGTTGGCGCGCCAGGCGTGGCGCCGACGACAGGAGATCCGCGAGACGGGGTATGCCTACGCCTACCTCGGGCCGGCCGCTCTCAGCATGCTGATCCTGGTGGTGGTGCCGTTTGTCGTTGGGGCTGCGGTCAGCCTGTTCTCGCATCGCGACGGCGCGTTCACCTTCGTCGGTCTTGCCAACTTCGCTGACATCGTGCTGGCGCGCGACTGGCCGCTGTCGAGCCCGCTGAGCTTCTACTACACGCTGCTGGTCACCGTGGGATGGACGGCGGCGAATGTTCTGCTGCATGTGGCGTTCGGCGTGGCGCTGGCGATGCTGCTCAGAGAGCCCTGGCTCAAGCTGCGGGGGGTGTACCGGGCGCTGCTCATCCTTCCGTGGGCCGTGCCCAACTACATCACCGCCCTCATCTGGAAGGGGATGTTCCATCGACAGTTCGGCGCGATCAACGGGCTGCTGGAGGCGCTCGGGCTGGAGGCCGTGAGCTGGTTCGGGCGCTTCTCGACGGCCTTCTCCGCGAACCTGATCACCAACACCTGGCTGGGCTTTCCGTTCATGATGGTGGTCACGCTGGGAGCGCTCCAGGCCATCCCGCGCGATCTGGAGCAGGCCGCTGAATTGGACGGCGCCACCCGCCTGCAGCGCTTCCGGCACATCACGCTGCCGCTGCTGGCGCCCGCCCTGCTGCCCGCCGTGGTGCTGGGCAGCGTGTGGACCTTCAATATGTTCAACATCATCTACCTGGTGTCCGGCGGCGAGCCCGACGGCTCTACGGAGATCCTGATCAGCGAGGCGTACCGCTGGGCGTTCACGCGCGGACATCGCTACGGCTACGCTGCGGCCTACGCCGTGCTCATCTTCTTCGTGCTGCTGGGGTGGTCGCGGGCGACGCGGATGCTCCTCGGAAAGCGGGCGCCGATATGAGCCGGAGCGGTTTGAGCCGGAGCCATTTGAGCCGGAGATCGTCGTGAGAGCGCCGGGACCGATCCAGGTGATCGCCACACACGCCGCGCTGATCGTGGCCAGCGTCGTCGTGATCTACCCGGTGCTGTGGGTGGTGGGGATGGCGTTCTCCGACAGCCAGGCGTTCAGCCTCGATCCCAACCCCCTGCCCGACACCTTCTCGCTGAGCAACTTCGTCGCTGTGATGGGCACGAAGGACGCCGCGGGCGGCTGGCTGTTCTGGCGTCAGCTCGCCAACTCGTTGCTGGTCGCCGGGGTGACGAGCTGCCTGGGCATGGCCCTGTCCTGCACCGCCGGCTACGCGCTGAGCCGCTTCGGGTTCCCCGGCCGCGACGCGGGGATGCGGTTGTTCCTGGTGACGCAGATGTTCCCTGGCGTGGTGATGGCGATCCCGCTGTACATCCTGCTCGACGAGGCCGGACTGCTGGACTCGCTGATGGGGCTGTCGCTCGTCTACGCCACCACCGCGATCCCGTTCTGCACCTGGAACCTCAAGGGCTACTTCGACACCATCCCGAGGGAGCTGGAGGAGGCCGCCATCATCGACGGCGCGTCGCGGTGGGTCATCTTCTCGCAGGTGGTGCTGCCGCTGGCGCGGCCGGCCCTGGTGGTGACGGCGCTGTTCTCTTTCATGACCGCCTGGAACGAGTTCATCCTCGCGGCGACGTTCCTGTCCGACGAGCGGGTGTTCACCCTGCCTGTGGTGCTGCAGTCCTATGTGGGGGACTTCGGCACACAGTGGGGCTTGTTCGCCGCCGGCGCCATCATCGTCAGCGTGCCGGTGATGCTCCTGTTCTTCCTCCTGCAGCGTCATCTGGTCGAGGGGCTGACAGCAGGCGGCGTGAAGGGGTAGTCCAACCCATGTCCATCCAACACATCGAGGTACTGCGGCGGGTGGTCGCGCTTGGCCGCAGCGGGCAGACCGACGCGGCGCTGGCGGTCTGCAAGGCGCTGCTGCGCAACGCGCCGACGTTCGCGGATGGGTGGATCATCGGCTCGATGCTGCACCAGGAGGCGGGGGATCTCCCCACGGCGCGCGACTGGATGCGACAGGCGCTGACCCTGCGTCCGCAAGACGCCACCGCCCAGCAGGGCCTGGCGAACATCCTGCTGGTGCTGGGAGACGCGGCGGGGGCGATCCCCCATCTGGCGGCTGCGTGGCGTCTTCAGCCCGACAAGCCATCCGCGGCGGTCGCGCTGGCCTCCACCCTGGCGGGCCTGGGGCGGGCCGACGAGGCCATCCGCGCCTACACCGCGGCGCTCGATGCGGATCCTGCCTGCGTCGAGGCCTGGATCGGCATGGGGCTCGTGCTCCTGCACAGCGATCGGATCTCCGAGGCGGCGGGGTGCCTGCAGCGGGCCACCGCGCTCGCGCCTGCGCGGCTCCAGGCGTGGGTCGGCCTGGGGGCGGCTCGGGGCCAGCTCGGTGATCCCGCGGCGTCAGCGGCGGCGTTCCAGCGGGCGACCGAGATCGACCCGACCTTCGGGCGCGCCTGGCACGGCCTCGGCATGGCCCGCAGCCAGCTCGGCGAGCGCGCGGCGGCGGCGGCGGCTCTGGCCCGCGCGGCAGAGCTGTCTCCTGAGCGGGCGCGGTACCACTTCAACCTGGGCAACGCCCTCAACCAGTGTGAGCGCCACGCCGAGGCAGCCGAGGCCCTGCGGCGGGCCATCGCGCTGAACGATCGACTCCCGGCTGCCCACAACAACCTCGGCAGCACCTACATGCTGCTGGGCGAGGTCGCGCGGGCCGCGGGCTGCTTTCAGGCGGCGATCGCCATCGACCCCGACATGGCGCGAGCGCATGCCAACCTCGCCAACGCGATGACCATCCTGGGCAGCGTCTCGCGGCCCATCCGTCGGATGATGGAGGCCCTCAACCGCGCGCCGGGTGACGTCTACACGCTTCACAGCATGGGGCATCTGCTCGTCGCGGAGGGACACCTCGATCCGGCCGAGCGGAGCTTCAAGCTGGTGCTCCGGGTCGAGCCCGATCATGTGGGCGCCATCGGCGGGCTGGCGGCGGTGGCTGAGCGCCGCCAGGACTATCAGCAGGCCTACGCGCTCCTCCAGCCGCTGATCGCCGCCGATCGCCTGCGGACCACCAACGTGCTGCGGGTCTTCGCGACGGCCTGCAATCGCCTGGGGCGTCCGGCGGAGGCCATCGCGGCGGTGGAGGCCGCCCTGGGGCAGCACTCCCGGCCGATGGCGCGCTCTTTTCTGCTGTACGCGCTGGGGGACGCCCGAGACGCACAGGGCGATCACGATCGGGCTTTTCGCGCCTACGAGCAGGCCAACACGCTGCGGAGTCTGTCGTTCTCCACGGAGGAGCACGACGCGCTCGTGACGGAGATCACGTCGGGGTACACCCGGGAGCGGCTATCGGCCCGCACGGGGTGGGAGGAGCCCGACGCGCGACCGGTGTTCATCGTGGGCATGCCCCGGTCGGGCACCACCTTGACCGAGCAGATCCTCGCGGCGCACCCCGCGATCCACGGCGGCGGCGAGCTGGAGCACCTGCGTCTTCTGGAGGCGCTGCTCCGCAAGAAGCTCGAGAACGTCGGGGGCGGAAGCCTGCCCGCGCTGCTGGACGGGCTGACGGTGCCCGGGGCGCGGCAGCTCGGACGATGGTATCTGGAGCGTCTGGAGCGCCGAACGGAGCCGGGGGCGCTGCGCATCACCGACAAGCTGCCGTTCAACCTCTTCCACCTCGGATTGGCCGCGCATGTGCTGCCGGGCGCGCGGGTGATCGTCTGCCGACGCGACCCGGTGGACACCTGCTGGTCCTGCTTCACGAAGAACTTCAACCAGTCCCTGGCCTTCACCACGCGTCTGGAGTGGCTCGGGCGCGTGCATCGCAACGTCGATCGGGTGATCGCCCACTGGCGAGAGCACCTGACCCTGCCGATGCTGGAGGTCCGGTACGAGACGCTGGTGGCCGAGCCCGAAGCCCAGGCCCGGCGCCTGATCGATTTCGTCGGGCTGGACTGGGATCCCGCCTGTCTGCGCTTCTACGACAGCGGACGTAGCGTGCGGACAGCCTCCTACGATCAGGTGCGTCGCCCGATCTACACCAGCTCGATCGGGCGCGCCATTCCCTACCGCGCCCACCTCGGCCCGCTCGAAGCCGCGCTGGCGGGTTAGGCGCGGACTCCGTGGAGACGCCGATGTTCATGAAAGTCGCCTTCCTCCCGTTCCGCGCGATGCGCAGGATCGTGCGCGCGGTGACCGGCTCCGGTACCACCTCGCCGTCTGGCCCTGCGCCCGCCGATGCGTGGCAGATGAGGCAGCATGAGGCTGCCGTGTCGTCCGCTCCCGCCGCAGCAGCGCCCGCCGCAGTAGAGCCCGCCGCAGTAGAGCCCGCCGCCGCAGCAGAGCCCGCCGCCGCAGCAGAGCCGACAGGGCGCTCAGCCGTGACGGTATTCTGGGACGAGACCCCCAACCCGCGCGCGGTCAAGTTCACGGCCAACGTGCAGGTGATCGAGAAGGGCTCCCGCAGCTTCTCCGACGCGGCGTCGGCCACGGGCGATGCGCTGGGCGAGCCGCTGATGGCGCTGGACGGCGTGGAGAGCGTGTTCGCGGTGCGGGACTTCGTCACCATCACGGCTGCAGCAGACGCCAGCTGGGACGCGCTCGCGCCGAAGGTGCAGTCTGTCCTGGAGACGGTCCTCAACCGATAGCCGCTACATCCGGCAGTTGTTCAGTCTGTGGGGGTTCAGTCTGTGAGGGTTCAGTCTGTGGGGCTCAGGTCATCCTGGAAAGAGGCCTCTCCCCCCACAGCGCGGATGCACAGCGCCCTGCAACCCGACACGCTCTTGAAGTATCCAGATACGACAGCGAGCGCGGCGCGAACTCCCGAACTCGCGCCTCCACGTTGATCACTGGAGCGTACTTTTCCTGGCACGGCCTCAGGTGGTGGTAGGGGCCGGGTCTTGCCCCTACATCGTCACACCTACATGAACATGAGATCCAGGACGCGGTTGAACTGGTCGTAGTCCGTATCGACCACGTGGGTGGACGACAGGTTGTTGTAGGACTGCACCTGAGGATCGGTCAGGGCGTCCCCCAGTCCCTTGTCGCGGGCCTCTTCCGACAGCGTGACCGTGTCGGTCGTGCTGGTGGCGCCGTTGGCAGAGTCAGCGGTGGTGGGTGAGTGGACCGCCTTCTCGGAGGAGGCGTTGAGTAGACCAGGCCCGCGCAGCGCGCCGTTCAGCGAAGCGGAGAGTGCGTTCATTCCGGCATAGCTGACGCTCGACATCGCTCACCTCCCGTTTCCGATCCCCACACCTGTAAAGAAAGCGTAAGACGGAGACCGGTCTATTCTCAATTATCGGATGCTCCCCTGGGTTGTTGAGATTTTCCGCCGTTTTTTTCAAATTGGGAATCGAGCGCGCGGGGGACCCAGATCCGGATCCGCAGACCAGATGGTGAGAGGTTTTCAGCGAGAACTCCGCCGTGGTGGGCTTCCGCGATTTGCTTGACCAGCATGAGGCCGAGGCCAAGGCCGCCTGTTTTGCGGCTGCGGCTCTGCTCCACTCGGTAAAAGGGTTCAAACAGGCGCGCGATCTCCGAGGGGGGCACACCGGGGCCATCGTCCATCACATCGATGCCGTCGTGGGAGTCGTCCGACCAGCCGGTGAGCCGGACCTGCGCGTCATCGGGGGTGTAGCGGCCGATGTTGGTGAGCAGGTTGGTGATGGCGCGCACGAGGCGTCGGCGATCGGCGAACACCGTCATGTCGTCGGGGTGCTCGGCGGTGATGGCGCGCGCGCCCAGATCAACCGCGGCGAGGGCCGCCGCCAGCACCTCGCCCAGGGGGAGGAGCTCTCGGCGCAGCGCCAACACGCCCTGATCGAGCCGCGCCGACTCCAGCAATTCCTCGACCAGCGCGTCGACCTCGGCGATGTCTCCGGCGAGGCTCTCCAAGCGCCGCTGGCTGGCGCCTTCGTCGGCGAGCAATTCGACCTGCAGGCGCATGCGGGCCAGCGGGGTGCGCAGCTCGTGGCTGACCGCCGCCATGAGCTGCCGCTGCCCTCGCACCAGGGCGTCCACCCGCTCGGCCATGTGGTTGAACGTGCGCCCCATCTGCCCGGCGGCGTCTTCTCCGACTGGTGCGCGGTGGTCCAGGTCTCCTGCGGCGACGCGCTGCATGGCCTCCGAGGCGATCTCCAGCGGTCGGAGCATCCACCGGCTCGCGCCGACGCCAGCGCCCACCGCGACGATCGCCACCAGCAGCAGCAGACGCCAGACGTGCTCGAGGGGGGTGTCCAGATCGACCGGGAACCGCACCAGGATCCAGCGGTGCTCGCCCGGCAGGTGGATGGGCACGGCCATCGGCGTCTGCTTGCCCCGCAGAACGAGCACGGAGCGCCCTCCCCGCAGGACGCGCACCACCTTGATGTCGTGCCGAGGGGGGCGCTCAGGGAGCCGGCTGATCTCCACCTGCAGCTCCTCGGCCAGCTCGCCGGCGCGGGCGCGGGGGTCGGTGGCGTGCTCCACCTGGCGGCCGATGTGGATCGCCAGCTCCAGGCGCTCCTGCAGGATGTCGCCGATCAGCGGACGGAGCACCGCGCCGCCGGCCACCAGCCAGGCCGCCAGCACCGTGCCGGTGAGCATCAGCGCGAGCGCCAGGAATACGCGGACCCGCAGGCTCATCGTCTGGGGCTCATCGTCTGGGGCTCATCTTCCGAGGCACCGCGCGCCCTCGGCGCAGTCCAGCGGGCTGGCGCTGAAGATGCCGTCGAGCGCGATCGCGCTGGTGACCTCGAAGCGCTCCAGCGGCGCCTCTACCCGTAGCAGCTCGGCGCCGGCCTCGGCGATGATCATCGATCCGTCTGGGAGCAACGCGGCGTCTCGGGGAAAAGCGAGGGGGGAGCTGTCTGTGGGGATGCGCCAGCGCTCCCCTCCGTCCAGGTCCAGAGCCAGCACCTGACCCAGGGCGGACAGGCAGATCAGTAGCGTGTCGTCATCGTGCAGGCGGGGGCCGTGGGGCCACGCAGCCGATCCGCCTGGCGTGACCATCGGAGCGCGCCACAGCTCCAGCGGCGCGGTGTCTCGGGCGTCGAGGCGCAGCAGCGCCAGGTGATCATCCGCGCCGGTCCCCAGGGCGCTGACCGCCAGCAGGGTGTCACCGGCTGTGGTGGTGCGCAGGTGCAGGCCGTTGGGCGCCACGGCGCCGTCCGGATCGTCGAATCCCCACGTCCACAGCTCGCTCCCCGACGTGTCGTGCGACACCAGGCGCTGTCCGACGGTGTCCACCGCCACGAGATCGCCCGCTGGCGTGACCGCGACGCCGTGCGGGAACCCGAGTCCGCCGCGGAACACGTCGCTGTGGCTCCAGATCACCCCTCCGCCCGCGTCGATGGCTTCGATCGCCGAATTGAGCTCGGGCGGCAGCGACGTGCGGGCGTAGACGGTGGACCCGTCCTCCTGACGCCAGGCCCCCATCGCGCCGTCGGCGGCGTCGGATCGAAAGCTCCACCGCGTCTCCAGCGCCAGATTCAGCTCGACGATCGCGTCTCCTTCGCCGGCGGTGGGCAGCGCCGTGGCGAGGATGTGCCAGTCGTCGGGGGCCAGCGTCTCGTCGGAGATCGAGGCCGTGTCGGCTCCCGGGGTGACGCAGGCGAGCAGGCCGATCACGGGACATCCCGGGCGCACCGCAGGCCGACGAGCGGGCTCGCTGTGCCGGTGATCGCGACCGAGCGGTTCGGCACCCGCAGACCAGCCTCCGACGCCCACAGATCGACGCCGCGGATCTGCTCGGGCGCCCCCTCGGTGGCGCCGACGGGATCGGTGGTCGCGCCGTCCTGGTAGCCGACGGCGTCGTACCCATCGCCGACCCACTCCCAGGCATTGCCGGCGACGTGGAGGAGCCCGTAGGGGCTGGCGCCTGCGGGCAGGCTCGCGACGGGCGCCAGCGCGCCGCAAGACCGCGACCAGGCCAGGGCGCAGCTCGGCTCGGTCTCTCCCCACGGCCAGGTCCGCCCGTCTGTGCCCCGCGCCGCCTTCTCCCACTCGGCTTCGGTGGGCAGGCGGCCGCCGCGCCAGGCGCAGTAGTCCTCGGACTGGGCTCGCGTCACGCCGGTCACCGGGGCGTCGCCGCCGAGCTGGTCGCTGCGCGCGGCGTCCGGCAGGCCGCAAGCTCCTGCGTCCATGCAGGTCACCCAGGCGTCCTCGCTGACCTCGGTTCGGTCGATGGCGTAGGCGGAGAGGGTGACCGTGCGCCCTGGCAGCTCGTCGGGATCACAGCGGTCGTCGAGCGCGTCGTTACAGCCCAGCCAGAACGCCCCGGCTGGGATGTCGATCTGATCTGGCCCGTCTTCTGCTGCGGGGGGGCTCTCGGGCGGGGCACCGGAGTCGCTCGCCACGCGCGCGCAGCCGAGCAGTGCCCCCAGCGCCAGTGTTCCCAGCGCCACTGTTCCCCGCGACTGTGTTCCCATGGATGGCTCAGCCGTCACGCGGCACGATGTAGCCTACGCCCCGCACCGTCTTGATGCGGCGCGGCCGCCGGGGATCGTCGCCCAGCTTGCGGCGCAGGTGGCTGATGTGGACATCCACCGAGCGATCGTAGGTGGCCCACTCCGCGCCGCGGGCCAGCTCCATCAGCTTCTCGCGGGGGATCACCCGGCCTGCCGAGGCGACCAGAACGCGCAGGATCTCGAACTCGGTGGTGGTCAGCACCAGCTCGTCGCCGTCGACCGTGGCCTCGCGACGCGCCGGGTCGATCCGGATCCCCACGGCTGTGATCGCGCTGTCCGTCTCGCGGGGGGCAGCGGCCCGTCGCAGCACGGCCTTGATTCGGGCCAGCAGCTCGCGGGGGTTGAAGGGCTTGGGCAGGTAGTCATCGGCGCCCATCTCCAAGCCGACGATCCGATCCATCTCGTCGCCCCTGGCCGTGAGCATGATGACCGGGATGGCGCCCAGCTTGCGGATCTCGCGGCAGACCTCGAAGCCGTCCATGCCGGGCATCATCACGTCGAGGATGATCAGATCGATGCCGCCCGCTCGCAGGCGCTCCAGGCCGGCCGAGCCGTCGGGCGACAGCGCTACGCGGAAGCCCCGCGCGGTGAGGTATTCGCCGACCAGCTCAGAGAGGCCGGGGTCGTCATCGATCACGAGGATGGTCTGCATCGCGTCACTCCCAGACCTGGCCGCCCGCGACGACCATGTGGATGGCGGTGGTGTTGTGGATGTCCTCGCGCGGATCGGCGTCGAGGATGATCAGATCGGCGCGCTTGCCCACCGCGATGCTGCCCAGCTCGCTCTCGAGGCCCAGGTACCGCGCCCCCTCGATCGTGCCGGCCGCCAGCGCCTCCATCGGAGTCATCGCGCCCTCGCCGGCCAGGGCCCACAGCTCCCAGTGGACGCCGAGCCCCTGGAGCTGTCCGTGGGCGCCCAGCGTGACCAGCGTGCCCTCCCGCGCCAGGGCAGCGGCGCTGCGGGCGATCTCCTGGTGGTGCCAGTCGCCGTCGCGGATCAGCGACGGCCGGCGCCAGAAGCGCCCGTCCAGGGCTCGCCGCGGGGCGTGCCGCAGCAGCCGCGCGTCATCCAGCGGGTCGTGGTGCTGCCAGAAGTAGCGCTCGCCCGAGAGTCCACCGTAGGCCACCAGCAGCGTGGGGCTGTAGGCCGTGCCGGCGGTGTCCTTTGAGGCGCTGGCGGCCAGGAACCCCCGCACGTCGGCGTACAGCGGCGCGACGGGCAGCGCATGCTCGATGGCGTGCAGCCCATCGGCGGCCATGGTGAGGTTCATCCACAGGTCGCCGCCGCCCTCGGCGACGCACAGCAGGCCCTGCTCGCGGCAGGCGTCGGCGTACCACTGGCGCTGGTCGCGCCGGCTCTGCTGGTACACCTTGACGCTCTGCGCCCCCAGCGCTGAGAGCCGCTCCACGTGGGCGAACGCGGCGTCGCGATCGGGGGTCTTCGCGCCCTCGTTGCTGAGCGCGCCGTACAACACGAAGCCCGTGGAGTACACGCGCGGCCCGTCCATCAGACCGGCGGCGGCGCGCTCGGCCTGGGTGAAGACCAGCTCGGTGGGCGCGGAGGGATCGTGGACGGTGGTGACGCCGAAGTCCAGGGCGGTCTGATAGCGCCACTCCTGCTCAGGGAGGATCTCGCCGGCGGTGTAGTGCAGGTGCGCGTGCACATCGATCAGCCCGGGCGTGATCGTCTTTCCCGTGCAATCGACGACGCGCGCACCGGCAGGCGGCGCACCGCCGGGGGTGATGGTGATGATGCGATCTCCGTCGATGACCACCGTGGCGTCCTCGATCACCGCGTCCCCCTCCATGGTCAGCAGCCGCGCGTGGGTCAGGGCCAGCAGCCCCTCGGGCGCCGCCGCAGGCAGCCGCAGGTCGATCCGCTCCGGCTCCGGCAGCTCGACGTCACCTTCATCCTCTTCGTCCTCTTCGAGGGTGGTGATCGGCAGCGTGTAGCGGTCCGGGCCCTGCATCCAGGTCAGCGCGCTGCCGTCGGGGCTCCAGTCCAGCCAGTCGCCGACCACGTCGGTGAGATTCCGGGAGGGCATCCCCCCGTCCGGCACGCGCACCGGCTTCGCGGTCTTCGGGAACGCCACCACGTGCGCCTGGTGATTCTGCACGAACGCCACGCGCTCAAAGGACGGATCGGGCACCACCTCGTCCGCCCCGGCGAAGATCAGATGCTCGCGGCGGTCGCGGCCGTTCAGGTTGATCGAGACCAGGGCGCTCTCGGCGGGCTTGCGGCTCTCGGGCGGGCGATCCGCCAGGAAGAAGATCCTCCCGTCGCGCAAGAACAGTCGCGGCGCGCGGGAGACGGCTCCGCGACTCTCTGCCGTTCCCACCACGCGCACGTTCCACTCTCGACGCTCGCGCGTCAGCAGAAGGAGCTCGTACCAGGGAGCGTGCAGGTGGGCCGACAGCGAGCGGGGGCGCGCCCGAAGCAGCACGAGCTGCTCTCCGTCGTCGCTCCAGGCAGGGCTCAGGAGCTGTCCGCCCAGGGGGATCGTCTCGGTGCGCTTGCCGCGCGTCAGGTGCAGCGCGCCCTCGCAGTCGGGCCCCGAGCCGGCCGCGCCCGGTCCATCGGGGCAGTCCTTCCACGAGGTCCAGGCCAGGGTCTCGCCGTCCGGGCTCCAGGCGGGTGCGTAGCCGGTGCCCTCAGACAGCCGGGTCACCGCGCCGTCTCCATCACGGAGCCACAGCGCGCCCATCGCCGAGAACGCCAGCCGGCCATCGATCGGATTCTCTCGGGGCCAGCGGATCACGCGCGCGGCGACCTCATCGGGGATCGCCTGCGTAGCGCGCGGCACGTCGTGGAGGCTCCAGGACCCCACGGCGGTGAACGGGATCTCTGCGCGCGCGCCGTCCGGCGCCACCCGCCACAGCTTGCCGCTGGCCCACAGCACGACGTCGGCACCGACCCAGTCGATCCGGGGGTAGGTGCCGTGGAGCGCGAAGCCCTCCATCTCGTCGTGCGACAGCCAGTCGGCGCGCACGGTGCGGCGGCCGCTCTCCAGGTCCAGCACCTCCAGCAGCGTCTGATCGCGGTCGCGGGAGATGAACGCCAGCGTCTTTCCGTCGGGTGCCAGGGTCGGGCGGGTCGCGCTGCCGGTGCCGCCCGCGATGGTGCGGATCTCACCGGTCTGCCGATCCAACCGCCGGATGTCCCACAGCCCGCCTACCGGGTCGTTGTTGTAGTCGAACCGTCCGTGGCGCGAAGAGAAGTAGACATAGCGGCCGTCCGCCGTGGCCTCTCCCGCGTGGGGGTTGTCGTCCTTGCTGGTGAGCGCCACTCCGGCGCCGCCGTCCAGGTGGATCTGCCACAGCTCTGTCACGCCGATGCTGCGGGTGTCGACGGTGCGGCGGCGGCCGATGACGTACGGGCCGGTCGGGTCCCACAGCGGGTCGGTGACGCGGGCCTCCTCCTCGTCGGTGAGCTGCTCGGCGTCGGTGCCGTCGGGCCGCATCTTCCACAGCTGCTCGTTTCCGTCGCGGTCGGAGACGAACGCGATCCACTCGCCGTCGGGCGAGAACCGGGGCTGGATGTCCCAGGCCGGGCCCTCGGTGAGGCGGGAGGCGGTCCCGCCGGCCAGCGGGATCGACCACAGGTCGCCCAGGAGGTCAAAGACCAGGGTGTCGCCGTGCACGGAGACACTCATCCAGGTGCCCTCGTTCAGCGACAGCGATACCTCATGGGTGGCGCCGTGCGGCTTCGAGATGTCCCACTCTGGCTCTTCCTCTTCCGCTGATTCCTCGTCACCGGGAGCGGGCTCCTCGCCTTCAGGAGCCTCCTCCGTCGGGGGGACGTCATCGGCCAGGGCGAGCGAGAGCAGGAGCCAGAGCATGGGGAATCGCCTCCGGCGGGCTGTCTATCTCGGTGCCTGTCGGGACGACGTACTCGTCGGTGTCGCACAGGGCGAACATGGGGGCACCAGGACCCGTGGAAATTGTGTTGCATCGAGAATCGGGTCGGGTGTGCGGCGCCAGGCGGCTTCAACAGGCGCGGAGGGGCAAGTCACGATGTCCCCCCGGGAGAGGCCAGCCCGGGATGAGACGTGCGTGAGCGGCCGGCCGGTCCGCGTCGAGATCAGCTCCGGGCGACGTTGATTTGATGCGAGTGCGTGTCGGTGCTACGAGTAGAATTCCCAAGAGGATTCTGATGACAGAAAAAACGACCCGTTCGAGCGATGACCAACAACGTAACGAATCGTTCAACGAGACGTTCTACGATGGCACGGGTGTGCTCCGGAGGTCGGGTGAGGCTTTCTACGATGGCACGGCTGTCCTGCGCCAGCCTGGTGAGACCTTCTATGATTCGACGGGTGTGCTCCGCGCACCTGGTGAGGAATTCTACGATGGTGTAGGGTTCCTTCGGCCGGGCCAGGAGCCCGAGCCGGCGACCGGCGTGTCTCGCGAGGAAGGCACCGGGTAGGGGCGCTGCTCCGAATCTGGACGGCCGTGGCGGGCTCGCGTTGGAGAAAGACGAGCACCATCACAGCCGCCGCAGCCGATCCTCTACCCGTCCGATCACGCCTGGACCGTGCCCGGAGCACAGGGCGCGGACCGCTGGCATCGACGCGACGAACCGTCGAACCGCGGCGTGGCAGGCGGCGGTGTCCTGACTGTACGCATCCATGGCGAGTCGGACCAACGTAAACGACCGGAACGGCGGGACCCCGGCGAGGATGGCGTCCCCCGAGAACAGTGTGGCGGTGGGGGTGTGCAGCAACATGCTGGAGCCCTCGGTGTGACCCGGGACGTGCGTGATTCGCCAGTCTGTGCCCCACGACCCGTCCCCGAACCCATCATCGACCCCGAACACGTCATCGACCTGTGTTCGTGCAGGCCAGCGGTCTTCGATGCGACAGAGGGGCCGTGCATGCCACGGGCGTTGGCGATTTGCCATTCGAGGTGGTGTGCGCTGCCCGGTCAAGAACGGCGCGTCGGCTGTGTGGCAGATCACGGGACACCGGAACCGCTCGCGGAAGTACGCGGCGTTCCCGGCGTGATCGCTGTGACGATGAGTGAGAAGGATCCCACAGAGCGCGCCCGGTCCCCCGATGCCGTGCGCCGCGAGCTGCCGCGTGAGCTGCCATCGCTCCAGCGGGTGTCCGGTGTCGACCATGAACCGCCGCCCATCTTGATCCCGAAACAGCCAGACGTTCGAGATCAGGGCGTGGCTGGCGACGTGCAGGTGCTCATTGACGGGGCGCATTGGTGACTACTGGTGATCCAACTGGTCTACAGCGCTCCAGTCGGTGTGCACCGGGACGTCAGGGGCGTCGCGACGACGGTAGGTGTGCGCGCCGAACCAGTCCCGCTGGGCCTGGATCACGTTGGCGGAACCGTCGGCCTGCGTGAGTGAAGCGAAGTACGCCAGCGATGCAGAGAGCGCGGGGACGGGGAGCCCTGCTGTGATCGCCTGGCTCACCACCCGTCGCCAGGCCGGGAGCCGGGGCCGTAGGGCGGCTGCAAACTGCGGGTCGAGCATCAGCAGGGGGAGGTGCGGGTCTCGCTCCAGGGCAGCGGCGACGTCGTCGAGGAACGACGCCCGGATGATGCAGCCGGCCTTCCAGATCCGGGCGATCGCGGCCAGGTCGCTGTGATAGCCGGCCGCGCGGGCGCGCAGCATGGCGAATCCCTGGGTGTAGCTCATCAGCTTCGCGGCGTAGAGGGCGTCTTCGAGGTCGCTGACCGACACGCCGAGGGGCGCGGCATCAGGCGCCGGGAAGGTCGCGGCGGCCCGCTCCCGGACGGCCTTGCCTGCGGAGAGCGCGCGGGCGTCCACCGCGGCGGTGATGGTCGGCAGCGGCACGCCGTGCTCGATGGCGCCGATCGCGGTCCACCGTCCGGTGCCCTTCTGCCCCGCAACGTCGAGGATCTGGTCGAGCAGCGGTCCGCCTCCCGCGGGGTCCTTCGCAGCGACGATGCCGGCGGTGATCTCGATGAGGAACGAAGACAGCGGTCCGTCGTTCCAGCGCTGGAAGATCTGACGGATGGCCGCCGGAGACCGCCCGAGCCCCCGCCGCAGCAGGGTGTGGACCTCGGCGATGAGCTGCATGTCGCCATACTCGATGCCGTTGTGCACCATCTTCACGAAGTGACCCGCGCTCCCGCGGCCGCACCACGTCACGCAGGGGCCGCTCGTGCTGACCGCGGCGGCGGCCTCCAGGATGGGCTTCAGCTCCGTCCACGCAGACTCGTCGCCTCCCGGCATCATGGCGGGGCCGCGCAGCGCGCCCTCCTGCCCGCCGCTGACACCCATGCCCATGAACCGAAACGCGGCGCCCACCCGCTCCGAGCGGCGGTCGGTATCCGAGAAGTGGGAATTGCCCCCGTCGACGACGATGTCTTCCGGCGACAGGTGCGGCGAGAGCGCGTCGAGCACCTTGTCCACGGCCAGGCCGGCGGTCACCATGATCAAGATCTTCCGGGGTGACTTCAGAGCCGCGACGAAGGCCGCGACGTCGGTGAAGCCCGCCATGCGGTCGTCGCCCCAGTCCGCGACGAAGCGCGCCACGGCCGCCGGCCGGACGTCCAGCCCGGCCACCGAGAGGCCCCGGCTGTGAAAATTCCGGGCGAGGCTCGCCCCCATCACCCCGAGCCCCACGATCGCGATGTCAGCTCCTCCCGCGCCTGCAGATCTGGCCTGTCCCTGACTCGTCGGTTCCTGACTCATCATTTCCCCAGTGCCGCGGCGGCGGCGTCATCGAGCACATGGTGGTAGGCGCCGATCGGCTGGTAGCGGCCGATGGGCAGCGCGGAGCCCGGCACAAGCGCAGCGGCCTTCTCGCTGCCTCGGGCGAGCAGGACAGCCACCGAGACCGCCTCCAGCACCGGCAACGTCAAGCTCAAGCGCTCGGCTGGTGGCTTGGGACTGTCGGTGATCGCCACACACAGCCCGCGCGCCTCCAGGGCGCGGTGCCCCGGAAACAGCGATGCGATGTGGCCGTCGCCGCCGACGCCCAGCAGGACCACGTCCAGCGCTCCGTCGAAGTCCGCGGCGAACGCTGCCGTGAAGCGTGTCTGCGCATCGGCGAGCGGTCCGCCGTCGCACATCGGCAGGGTGCGCGCGGCCGCGTCGAGCAGTCCCGAGCGCGCCGCGAGGTGGTGGTTCGAGAGTGGATCGGAGAGCGGTACGTTGCGCTCGTCGACCCAGGTGACCCACAGTCCGGCGCGCGACGAAGCCGGGAGGTGGTCGGCGAGCCAGCGCAGCGTCGGGCCGGGCGTGCTCCCCCCCGGCAGACCGAGTCGGCACCGACCGGTAGCCGCGATCGAGGCGTCGATGGCGTCCGCCAGCAGGGGGCCGGCGATCTGCTCCAGCGCGGCGGCCCGGTGGATGATCACGAGCCGCGTCCCCAGATGCCCTCGCAGCCCCGGAACAGGGCGTCCGCCGCCTCGGGCCCGTCGCTGCCCGCGAAGTAGCCGTGGATTGGGTCCGCCTCCGGCGCGGCCCAGCCGGTCCGGATGGCGTCGGCGAACCGCCAGGCCGCCTCCGTCTCATCACCTCGGATGAACAGGGTGGCGTTGCCCTCGATGGCGTCGAGCAGCAGCCGCTGGTAGGCGGGGGCGGTGGGGCCGGTCTGGATGTCCTGATAGTGAAACTGCAGACTCGCCGGCCGCATCACTGCGCCCGGGCCCGGCTGCTTGACCAGGAAGTCCAGACGGATCTGCTCGTGGGGCTGGATGAGGAGGTGCAGACTGTTGGGGCGCATCGCGCAGACGTCGCCCTGAACAGGTCCGCCCAGCAGGTCGATCGGAGGAACACGGAACCGCAGGATGACCTCGGTGTAGCGCTGATGCAGACACTTTCCTGTGCGTAGAAAAAACGGCACACCGTTCCAGCGCCAGTTGTTGACGCCTGCGCGGATGGCGACATAGCTCTCGGTGGTGGTGCCTTTGGGGACGCCCCGCTCCTCCCGGTAGCCGTTCATCCGGATGTCGCTGGCGAGGTACTGCCCGCGGACCACGTCGCGCGCGACCTCCGCGGCGGTCGGGATGCGCAGCGACGACAGCACCTTGACCTTCTCGTTGCGCACCGCGTCAGCCGCCATCGAGGACGGCGGCTCCATCGCGATGAGGGCGAGCAGCTGAAGGACGTGATTCTGCACCATGTCGCGGAGGGCGCCTGCGGTGTCGTAGTAGCCGCCCCGGCCGCCCTCCATACCGACCTCCTCGCAGACGGATATCTCCACGCTCTCGACGTGCTCACGGTTCCACAGGGGCTCGAAGATCGCGTTCTGGAACCTGAAGGCCAGGATGTTCTGCACCGTCTCCTTTCCAAGATAGTGATCGATGCGGAAGATCTGTTCTTCGCGGAGGTGCGCGAGCAGGATGCGGTTCAGCGCGACCGCGCTGGGTAGATCCCGGCCGAACGGCTTCTCGACCACCACGCGGCGCCAGCCCTCGGTCGCTCCGGGAGGGCACTGGAGCATGCCGACGGTGGCGAGACCCTCGATCATGGGCCCGAACAGCGTGGGCTTCAGCGCCAGATAGAACACCCGTCCCGGGTTTGAACCCTCGGCGAGAGCATCGAGCTGACCAGAGAGGTCCGCGAGGAAGTCCCGGCTGAGGACGCTGCCCTTGATGTAGTGCACGCGCTCGCTGAAGGTCCGCCACGCCGGCAGGTGACTGTCCGGGAGCCAGCTCGCCAGCTCCGCGCGCCACTGCACATCGGTCTTGTCGCGGCGGGCGACCCCGATGACCTGGATGGGGCGCTCGAAGGCGCCCTCCCGAGCGTTCCCGACGAGGGCGGGGATCAGCTTTCGAGCCGTGAGATCACCGGATGCGCCGAAGATGATGATCTGGATCGGGGGGCTCGACATCGGGACACTCCGGGGCGCGGACTCCCTTCCCTATCCTCGTGGAGCAGGAGCGGTATCGCGCCCTCGCTCGACGTGACCCTCGCCAGCCGATACGGCACCTCCAGCAACCCCGGAGCCGACAATGACCCTATACAAGACCCTCGTCGTCGCGCTCACATTGGCTGCCCTGGGCTGCAGCACCGACCGGGAGTACGAGTGTGACTGCCAGATCTGGGCCTATGACTCCTACTACGGCATCGATGTGGACGAGTCTTTCGTAGACTCGTTCTGCGGCACGGTAGAGGACGCAGCCTTCGTGGAGGACGAGACCCTGGCCTACTGCGAGGACGAGTTCCTCTACTATGTCTCCGGTCTGGAGGCGTATGAGTGTGGCTGCACCTGCACCGAGGTCGGGCGCTGCTGACCAACGCAGGCTCCTCATCCCCCCTTGCGTTTCGAGCGGGCGTTCACCTTCGCGCCCTTCGGAGCAGAGGTAGCGCCGGCCGACGAGCCGAGGAGCGCGGCGCAGGTCTCGTCCGGGATGCCGCCCTGCGGGCAGCGGATGTCGGTGCCGACGTTGAGCAACGTCCAGCCTCCGCCGTTGTCCTTGAACGTGGCCGTGGCGTCGTCGGAGCTTGGGTTGTCCCCCGAGATCCTGGCCGCTGCGTAGCCGCCCTGGCAGTTGGGATCGGTGACGGTGAACTCCAGACCCTCCGCGATGCCGGAGCCGTTCTCCGCGGCGGTGTGGAGGGCGTCCGTGGTGCACGGCGCCCCGGAGTCCGAGTCGCACCCCAGAACCAGGGCGAACAGAAAAATCGGAGAGAGTCGTCGGGTCATCTGGAGCTCCGGGCGGCGATTCGGTGGTCTCTGGGCGGGCTGGCGCGTCCGTACTATCCGAAAACGAGGTTCTTCGTCAGCTCTGAGCGTCGGTCGCGCCGGGATGGGGCTCGATCGAGGTCTACAGCCAGCTCATGTCCAATTCGTAACCGGGACCTCCAGCCCCTTGTCGCCGACCTTCCACAGCAGGCACTCGCGCGGGAGTACACGAACCCCGGCAGGAGCTCCTCTTCATGCTGCAGGCCCTCCAGCGAGATCCCGTCGGAGCCCGGTGCCGCCTGTCTGTTACCGGGCGCGAGCTGTCGGGGCGACGTCGTGCGGGATCTCGCCTCTCCCTGGTGGGGCCGAGTCGGGAGCCCGTCGTCTGTTGCCTGTTGGAGGGGTTGGGGGTATGGTGGCGTCCCTTCGAGTTCCGCCTCCCCAGACGGTGATCTCTGTCGGTGATCTCTGTCCACACCTCTGCTCAGGTCCCATGGGTGGAGCTGTGTGAA
Source organism: uncultured Enterobacterales bacterium (assembly GCA_964464515.1). Taxonomy (GTDB): domain Bacteria; phylum Myxococcota_A; class UBA796; order UBA796; family UBA2385; genus CAYXGP01. The sequence continues at coordinate 34,857 of CAYXGP010000017.1, read as the reverse complement.
CCTGAGTTCGGTTATTGAGTATGGTCCAGTCTCGCCGTCGAGCACACAGCACGATCAACGGGCGGCTCGCAGACGAGATCGCTGCGCGTGGCGACACGGCTCGGATGCGCTTCCTGGATGCGGCGGGTCGAGTGACTGTCGATCGCAGCCACGCCGAGCTGGTGGAGCGGGCGCTTCGGGTGGGACACCACCTGCTCTCGGAGCGCGGCCTGATCCCTGGCGATCGGGTCGTCCTCGTCTACCTGCCATCCCTGGACTTCGTAGAGGGCCTGCTGGCCTGCATCTTGACGGGGATCGTCCCGGTCGCCGTGCTCCCCCCGAACCCCTTCGGCGCCGATCTCGCCCACCTCCACCATGTCGTCGAGAACTCCCGGGCTCAAGCGCTGCTGACCCATCGCCCGTACCACCGGGCGCGGCTGGCCGGGGGGCTGGGGCGCCTCGCGCGGCTGCGGGCGCGCCTGCCGTGGCCCAGGCTCCCGTGGGTGGTCACCGACACGGTCCGCTCCAAGGCGGCAGACATCGGGCTCCCGGAGCCCGCCGAGTTGGTCTTTCTGCAATATACGTCGGGGTCCACTGGCCGACCGCGAGGAATCCGGATCACCCACGACAACCTGGCGCACAACCTGGAGTACATCCGCGAGCGGTGTGGTCTCCACGAGCGGATGTCGTACTGTCAGTGGCTACCGCAGTACCACGACCTGGGCTTGATCGCGGGCATCTTCGGCACGCTGTGGACCGGCGGGAGTCTGACGATGCTGTCGCCGCTGGACTTCCTCAAGCGGCCGGCGCTCTGGGGCGAGACGATTCATCGGTTCGGGGCAACCCACACCGCCACGCCCAACTTTGCGCTCGACCTCCTCGTCCGGAAGACCTCCGTAGCCCAGCGTGCGGAGTGGGACTTCTCTACCCTGGAGGCCGTCGGCTGCGGCGGCGAGCCGGTCATGCCCGGGACGGTCGAACGCTTCGAGTCTGCGTTTGCAACCTCTGGACTCCGACCGGGGCTCGTCTCCGGCTGCTACGGCCTCGCGGAGCACGTCGCCGCGGTAGCGATCTGCGGGAGGCGGCGTCTGCGCGTGGACGCGGGCGCGCTGCGCGAGGCGGGGGTCCTTGAGTCGGCGGTCGACGGGGCCGACGCTCGCGTCCTCATCAGCAACGGACCCGTGAACACGACCATGCAGGTCCGCATCGTCTCGCCAGAGGACCAGCGGCTCCTGGGTGACGGGGAGATCGGGGAGATATGGGTCGACTCCCGGAGCAAGGCCGACGGCTACGAGGGGAGTCAGACGGCCGACTCCACGTTTGGAGGGCGGCTCGGGAGCGACGAGGCTCGCTACCTCCAGACGGGTGACCTGGGCGCGATCGTGGATGGTGAGCTCTACGTCACGGGCCGGATAAAGGAGCTGATCATCGTTCGTGGCCACAACCTCTATCCGACCGATCTCGAGGAGGCGGTCCGCATGGCCCACCCCGCGATTCGGCCGGGGCGGATCGCGGCTCTGGGGGTGCGCTCCTCAGAGGGTACGGAGGAGGTCGTGCTGTTCATCGAGGTCAGGGAGGGTACGAAGGCGGACCGGCTCGCAGAGGTCGCCGCCGCCGCGCGGACGGCGCTCGCGGTGGAGGTCCCGGGGATGGCGCAGGCCCGCGTGGTGCTCGGCTCCTCGGGTCTGGTCCCGAAGACCACGAGCGGAAAGGTCCAACGCACCCGCTGCGTGCAGGCGTATCTGCAGCCCGACTTCGGGGCGCGCTCCGACGTGCTCTTCATCGAGGAGCGCGCGGCGGTGGAAGCGGCTGGAGACAGCGCGGTGATGGCACTGGTCGCGCGGGTTCTCGGGCGCCGGGTGCTCGCCGATGACCTCGAGCGATCGCCAGCGGAGATCGGCCTTGACTCGGCGCAGCTCATGGAGCTCCAGTCGGGCTTCGAAGAGCTGACGGGGGCGGAGGTCTCCCAGGAGGCGGTGCTCACCGCTTCGACTCTTCAGGACTTGATCGACGGAGCCCTCGGCCGGGAGCGGGCGGGGCCCGCTGCGCCGGTGGTCGCGCACCACCTCGTCTGGGAGCGGTACGAACCGTCGGCCCGGCAGTCAGCACCTCGGCCGCTCCGAGAGTGGGTTGTCCCCGAGGGCGCTCGAGACATCGGCGAGGTCCTGGAGCAGGGGCGCGCCCTGGCGAGAGCGTCCGCGCGCAGCGATGTCGTGGTCATCACCTCGGGTGCTGTCTCCGTCGAGCGCGGGGAGCGTCCCGATCCGATCCATGCGGCGGTCTGGGGGTTCGTTCGCGCGGCGCGGCGGGAGCGCCGTGGGCCGAGCTGGCGGCTCCGAGACGTGCGCGACGCCGGGGGCTCACGTCTTCCCGTGGACCCCGCCCCTGAGCTGGCCCTGCGTCGGTCGGGTGTCTATTCGCCGCGGGTGGTCGCTCTGCCAGCGGCGCCACCACGGGAGGAACCGCCCTTCGGCGGGCTCGCGCGACTGCGCGGACCCTGGGGACCCCAGACGCGGCGGGCGGCGCTCTGGCTGGTCCAGCACCGAGGCGCAGAGCGGATCATCTGGGACGTCCCCGCCGCCGACGGGGCGGATGGGTTCGTCGACGCTCTGCGCCGCATGGGCGTGGAGGTGGAGCGAGACTGTGCTCGAACCGCCGACGTCTGGTTTCTGGTCGCCGCCCACTCCACCACCGCACCTGCAGCCCGCCAGACGCGCGGGCGTGTGTCCGCGGCCCTCCGCGATGGGCTCCTCGCCTTCGAGGAGGTGCTCGATGCGTCGGCAGACGCCAGGGTGGTGGTGCTGAGCGACGCCGCGGGCTGGTTCGGCCCCGTCGGGCGCTCAGCCTGGGCGGCGTCGCTGGCGGCGCTGGAAGCCCGCGCGCGGGCGCTGTACATCGACGGTCGGCAGATTCTGCATGCCTCCTTCGGCCCCCGGGCAGGAGAGGTGCCGCAGCGCGAGGTGGCGCAGGTCTGGAAGCCCGAGGGGATCGCGCTCCTCTCGGCGGGGGACAAGCTGCCCCAGCTCGAGCAGGTCTTCTGCGGCGGTCGCGTGGCGAGCGCTGGATTCTGGGCCACAAACACACGGACGGATTGAACCATGCACGAAGCACACATAGCGGGAATCGGCGTCTGGAATCCCAGGCCCTACACCACCGAGCGGTTCATCGAGGTCGATCGGATCATGCGCGAGCGGCAGGGCCACGGCCCGGAGATCCACGAGATGGCCGCGAACTTCGCGCGGAACACGGGGATACGAACGCGGCACAGTCAGCACCCCATCCTCCACCAGATCGCCGCCGACACGACCCACCCCGACATTCTCACGGACACCGACTACGATCCCGAGCTCTGGCAGCGGATGAAGTTCTTTCGGGACCACGCGCCGGCCATGGCCGTCGCGGCCGCGAGGCGCGCTGTTGAGGACTGGGGCGGCTCCGTCACCGACATCAGTCATGTCATCACCACCTGCACGGGTGGGTGGCACGAGCCGGGGAACGCATGCGCTGTCATCGACGGGCTCGGCCTGCGCGATGACACGATGAAGTGCGATCTGAATTTCAACGGCTGCTTCTGCGGCGCCACGTGTCTGCGCCTCGCGAGGGACACCGTCCGGGCCGGCGAGTCCAAGGCCGTCCTCGTCGTGGCGATGGAAGCCTCATCGACCCTGTTCGACTTCGTCGACCCGCAGATCTCGTCGCTGCTGGCCAACGCGCTGTTCGGCGACGGCGCGGCGGCGCTGGTCATCGCCCCCGAGGGCCGATGGCGGTTCGAGCGGGCCGGGATGTCCCTGATTCCGGGTACTCGGGAGATGCTGCGGTTCGCGCCTCCCACGACGCCGGATCGCCAGACCTACGAGATGTTCCTGCACCGCGAGGTGGGCAAGCGGATCGCCCGCTACCTGCGGGAGGAGCGGGGCGAGCGGTTGCTCGACGCGCTGCTGGACATGGCCGGTGGGGATCATCCGGCGCTGGCCGTTCATCCCGGCGGCCCGAACATCCTCGAGGCGGTGCTCGAGGTGTTCGACCAGCGCGGGTTTGGGCGCGACTGCCTGGACTCGTCGTTCCGCACGCTTCACGACTTCGGGAACATGGGCTCAGCAGCCATGCTGTTTGTCCTGGCCAACACGCTGCCCGAGCTCGATGGAGATCAGCTCGCCACCTTCGCGTTCGGGCCTGGCATCACCGTAGAGTGGGGCTTCTACCGCAGGGCCTGACGCGCTCGGCGCTCTGGCGCCGCGGCGGTTCTGGATAAGGGGCGCGGGATGCGGTGAGCGCGTCGGTTCAGGCCGGGAGGAGCTGTGGATTTCAATCGTGCGCTGCAGGAGGTTGGAAGCTCGAAGATCACGCGGGCGATCTGGAACACGGCGCTCGCCGCGTATCCGGACTTCGAGTCGGTCATCTGGTATCGCCGACTGGAGGACGTGCCCGGGCTGGAGGACGCCGACGACGCCGACCGCTCGGCCGCCCTCGAGGACCTGGCCCGAGAGTCGGTCGCGCGGGCGCTACAGATCGCGAACTTCATCGACGAGAAGTCGTCGCGGCACGCGCTCTACCTCAAGGCTTCCCGGTTGGCCTCCAGCCTGAGCTTCTTCAGCGCCGGCGCGGAGGCCCGCGAGCGAGCGGCCCAGGAGAAAGACGCCACGGCGAAGCTGATCGGCCTGGTGGCCTGCGCGGCGCTGCTCGACGCTGGCGCGCTGCACGGGACCGAGGCCGGTCGCGAAGCCATCAAGGTCTGCGCAGCGCTCGACATCGCGCTCCCCGGGCTGCTGACCGGCACCGAGGGGGTTCCGGCGGCGGATATCATCGCGCGCCGCCGCGACGACGCCTGCGCGCTGCTTCGGCGCTGCCCGGCGCTGGATGAGCAGACCCTGGAGATCGCGCTCGGGAAGCTCCCTGAGATCATCCCCTGGTTCGAGACCAATGCCCAGGCCGCGCTCCCCGAGACCGGTAGAATGGCCGATCAGATCCGAGGATTCCTGCCGGTGAGCCAGCCGGACACCGCTCAGGGTCTCCTGGCGAGCGGCGTCGATCTGCTGCCGTTCTATCTGCTGCTGGTGACCCGCATGGCGGCCGAGGGCGCGGTCCATCGATCCGCCACACCTTCGGCTGCTGAGACAGGGCCTCCTGTAGAGACTCCAGTCTCTGAGGAGCCACCGGCAGGGGAGCCACCGGCAGGGGAGCCCCTGGTCGAGGCACCGCCGGTCGAGGTGCCCGCCAGCCGCTCCGTCGCTGCTGAACCATCCGACGACGCCAGCGTCGCTTCGGACGCCGCGCTCGATACGCTCATCTCCACCGTCGAGACCGCGGGGTTTGCCATCCTCACCCGGGCGCAGACCGCCGCTGTGTTGGGTAGGCGCAGATTGCACACGGCGACGCTCCGGCGGCTGATCGGGGCCCACGAAATCAAGCTGAGTCAGGGTCACCAGCGGGGGCGAGGAGCGCCTGTTCTGTTCTTGTCTCCGAGTCGACAGGTCGACGGGGGTGGCGGCCGTGTCCAGCCCCTCCCCGAGGCCCTCACCCCGATTCTGCAAGAACTGAGGACGGTCGGCTGGGCGGTTCGACCGACCCGGGAAGTACTGGAGGCGTTCGACCGCAAGCGGTTCACGAAGCGGGTACGCCGCAGCCTCACGGACGCCGGCGGCGCCGCGCTCGGCGGTGACGTCTCGCTCTGGCGTACCCACGACCAGGTGATCTTGATCGATGACTCCACGATGATGGTGTATTTGACAGGCGGCCTCGCGCAGCCTTCAATGACCCTGTGAAGCGAACCTTCGCCGCGATTATTGCTGCTCACCTCTTGTCCTGTGCGGCCATGAAGCGGACCTGGGAATTCGACGCCGCGGCGGTCTCGGCGGGACCGCTGGAGCTCGTGCCCACCGCTGTCCTCGTCAAGCAGCGAACGGTGCGCGTCGATCTGACGGTGCAGAACCAGACCGACGCGCCGCTCAAGCCCTACATCTCCGGCGTGACGCTGACCCTCCCCGATGGTCTGGTGCTCCTCGGACGGCCGACGTTGGCCGCGCAGGCCACCCGCGGCTGGAAGGCGCTCCGCGGACGCTCGAGCGCCGAGCCGCCCCTGCCGGCCCGCGGGAGCACCGAGCTGATCCTCATCTTCTATCGACCCGAGCGCGATCTGCGGCGCCACGCCGTGCACCGGCTCGATCTGGGCGGCGTGTGGGTGGACGGGGACCAGATCTCCGTTCCGACCATCGAGCTGCGAGCCCCGCCCGAAGCGCCCATCGGAGAGCACATTTGAGGGCACACCTGACAGCGGTGAGGCCGGCTCTCGCCCTGACCACGATCTGCGGCGGCTGCGCCATGAACATGGCCGAGCTCCGCTCCGCGCGCGTGCTGCGCGGCGGGGAGATGCAGGTGGTTCGTGGCAACACCGTGGTCGTGCCGCTTCAGGCTGTCGGTCAGCTCATCGACGAGACCGAGACCCTCATCACGTCAGCCGACGACGGCGCGGCGCTCTCGGCGGAGGAGGGCAGCACCCTCGTCTCGGGGACCGCTGCCCTGGGGTTGATGTCGCCGGGCTACGGCACATACCTCGAGTATGCGTTCGGGCTCGGGCATCGCTGGGACAGCTCTCTGCGCATCGGCAACGGTATACAGGCCGTGGGGCTGCGGCGGGGCTGGGACCACCACCCCTGGTACGCGGCCGCGGGGCTGCGCGTGGGCCGCAACACCGGCAGCGCGTGGTTCGGCACCGTCGACAACGTCAACCGGATCGTGCGGGTCTCGGACATGCGCCGATTCGACATCGACGGCGTGCTGCAGGCGGGGGTCGAGCTGGGAGAGTGGGGCCGGGCCTGGGGCGGCGCGAAGGGTATCTACAGTCCCTACCGAATCGAGATCGACGCGGACGCGCTCGGCTGGGGCACGGCGAGCGATCAGCAGCGCATGCGGTTCTGGGGTGGGTTCATCGGCGGGAGCGTGGGCTTCCGTTGGTTGCACGTCGCCGCCGAGCTGACGGTCATGCGGGCCCTGGGGGAGGTCTCGCTGTTTGGCGAGACCCATGACCTCTCGGGGGTGGTGATCGCGCCGAGCTGGGGGTTGCAGGCGACCTACTGAACGCTGAACGCTGTCAGCGCAGCCGTCTCACCGCAGCCGATCGAGCACCGCGGCCATCGGGTGGAGCACCGCCGCGCCGAGGGCCTGGCAGCGGGCGGGCGACCAGCCGAAGGTCGGATCGGGCAGGTCCGCGTTGTCTTTGAATGGCATCTCCAGGGTCATCGCCAGGCAGGCGAAGCGCTCGGCGATGGCGTTGGTGCACATGGTGAGGTTGCCCTGCCCGGGTTGGTCCAGCGGGTAGCCATGCACCCGCTGGAAGTCGGGCGTGGCGCGCTCGTAGGCGAGGCGGAAGGCGGCGTCGAGCTCTGCCAGCCGCGGGGTCCAGCCGGAGATCCCCTCGGCGCCGCTGATGAAGTTGTAGGGCAGGGCCTCGTCGCCGTGCACGTCCAGGCAGAGCTTCACCCCGGTGGCGTCCATCGCGTCCCGTACGAGCTTCACCTCGGGGCTGCGGGCCATCGTGGGTGCGTGCCACTCGCGGTTCAGGTTGGCGCCGACGGCGTTGCAGCGCAGGTGGCCGCGCGCGCTGCCGTCCGGGTTCATGTTGGGGACCACATGGAACACCACCCGCTCACGCAGTCGTCGGGCGAGCGCGCAGGCAGGATCGAGCAGACGCCCCAGGAACCCCTCCATCCACCACTCCGCCATGGACTCGCCAGGGTGCTGGCGAGCGATCACCCAGAAGACCCGCTCTCCGGGCGTGCCCACGACGACCCGGTCGAGATCGCGGCCGTCCACGGTGGCGCCCAGCCGCTCGACCCGCGCCAGCGCGGAGGCCTGGCAGCGGGCCAGCAGATCCTGGTGTCGCTCCTGGGAGTAGGGGGCGAAGTAGGCGTACCAGGCCACGTCGGCGTCGGGATCGTCGTGGATGCTGAGCACGCCATCTGCGTAGGTGGTGGGCACCCGCACCCAGGTCTCCCGGTCGGTGGAGCGGCAGGCGCGGTATCCCTCCCAGCCCTTCGGGTAGGAGCACTGCCCGGCGTTGCGAATGCGCAGCGTGCGGGGGCCGGATCCGCTCACCCGGAAGTGGAACCACTGCCGATGCTCGCCTCCTGCGTCGAAGGGGATCTCGAGCTGAATCGCGGCGGGATCGGACGCATCGATGACCACGATGTTGCCGCTGTCGAAGTGCGATGAGACCTGCAGGGCCATGGGATGCTCCGGGTGGAGAGCGTTGGCTATCCCGTCGGTAGGTGGGCGTATCGCTGACCTCGCACAGCTCACCCGGAGACCTCCGTGGTAGGGGTCCCCGCGGTGCGCAAGGGGTAGGGGACCGGCGGGGACAGCGTGAATCTCTTTTCGATGGCCTGGCGCAACGTGTGGCGGAGCAGCCGCCGCAGCCTGGTCACCATCGCCGCGATGAGCTTCGCGCTGTGGGTCATGGTGCTGTACTCGGGTCTGGTCGAGGGCATGCTCGGCGGCATGGAGCGCGATCTGCTCGACGTCGAGGTCGGCGATATCCAGGTCCGGGCCGAGGGCTTCAGCGACGACCCGGGCATCTGGGTGCGCATCTCAGAGCCCTGGCAGGTGGTTGATCAGCTCGAAGCGCAGGGGCTCCGAGCCACCGCGCGCTTGCAGGCCGGTGGTCTGGCCGCCTCGGGCGAGCAGTCCTCGGGCGTGCTCCTCCAGGGGCTCGATCCCGAGCGCGACGGCCGCGCGTTGAAGCTGGCCGAGCGCGTGGCGCGGGGGGAGTGGCTGTCTCGCGATGACCCCGACGGGGTGGTGCTGGGGTGGCGGCTGGCGAAGATCCTGGGCGTGGATGTGGGCGGTGAGCTGTTCGTGCTCACCCAGGGCGCCGACGGGAGCATGGCCAACGCGCTGTACGCCGTCCGCGGTGTGCTGGGCTCGGTCAGCGGCGGAACGGACCGCGCGGCGCTGCTGCTGGTCGATGAGAGCTTCCGCAGCCTGCTGGTCGTGCCCGAGGGGGCCCACCAGATCATCGTGCGTGTGCCCGAGGCGGTGTCGCTGCAGCAGGCCCGGGAGGTCGTACGCGCGGCCCTGCCGCGGGCGGAGATCCAGACCTGGCGCGAGCTGATGCCCACCATCGCCCAGATGATGGATGCCACCTCCGGCATGATGGTCTTCGTCTACTTCATCGTCTACATCGCCGTCGGCATCCTCATCCTCAACGCGATGTTGATGGTGGTGTTCGAGCGCATCCGCGAGTTCGGCGTGATGAAGGCCATCGGGGTCTCACCAGGGGCGGTCCTGGCGCTCATCTTCATCGAGAGCAGCATCCTCGTCGTCGTCGCGGCGGCGGTGGGGTTGGCGCTGGCCGCGCCGTGCGCCGGGTACCTCGCCACGCACGGCCTGGACCTGTCGGCGTTCATGTCCACCACCGACATGATGGGGATGCAGCTCCCGAATGTCTGGATCGGCGTCTACGGTCCCGCGCAGTTCCTTGGGCCGCTGGCGGCGATGAGCGTCATCGTGCTGGTGGCGATCGCCTACCCCGCCCTCAAGGCCGCGAGCATCTCGCCGGTCGAAGCCATGCGGTACCGCGGATGACCGGCCCGAACCTGGCACGGATGGCCTGGCGCAACCTGTGGCGCAACAGACGCCGCACGGCTCTGACGCTGGCCGGCATCGCCTTCGGCGTCTTCCTGGCCGTGATGTTCACCGCCATGCAGGACCGCAGCTTCGCCGACATGATCGACGCGGCGGCGCGCCTGGGCGGTGGTCACGTAGTGGTGCAGCACGCCGAGTACATCGACATCCCCACCTTCACGCGCACCGTGGAGGGCACGGCGGAGATCCGCGAGGCCGCCGAGGCGCACCCCGACGTCGCCCGCGCTGTTGAGCGAATCACCGGTCAGGCCATGCTGCAGACCGCCCGCGACAGCACGGGGGTGTTCTTCGTGGCCTTCGATCCGGCCACCGAGGACGATCAGACGCTGAGCTTCCTCGAGGGCGTGCAGGACGGCGCGCTGTTCGAGGCGGCAGACAGCCGCGGTGTGATCATCGGCGAGGGGCTGGCCGGGCTGATGGACGTCGGCGCGGGCGACAAGCTGGTCTATACGCTGATGGACCGACACGGCGAGATCGTCGCGGGTATGGAGCGGGTGGTGGGCGTCGTGCGCACCGGCGCGCCCAGCGTCGATCGGGCCCTGGTCCTGCTGCCGATCGATCGCGTCCGTGAGGTGGTGGACTACGCCCCGGACGAGGCCACGCAGGTGGCGGTGTTCCTGCGCGACAGCAGACGCAGCGATCGCGTCGCTGAAGATCTCCGGCCCGCGCTGGCCGGCGCCGACGCCCTGCCCTGGGATGTCGTGCAGCCGGAGCTGCGGGGCTTCATCGGCATGAAGGTGGGCGGCGCGCGCTTCATGGAGCTGGTCATCCTCATCCTGGTGGCCGCGGGCATCTTCAACACGCTGTTCGTGAGCGTGATGGAGCGCATGCGCGAGTTCGGGGTGATGCGGGCCATCGGCTACTCGCCAGGCCAGATCACCGCGCTGGTGATGTGGGAGAGCCTGTGGCTCGCGATCGTGGGCCTGCTGGCTGGCGCCCTTGTGACCATCGGCCCGTATCGGTACCTGGCAGCCAACGGCATCGATCTGAGCGAGGTCTACGCCCAGTCGGGCACCGTCGAGGTGGCTGGCGTCGGCTTCGACATGACCCTGCACATCGGGATCTTCCCCGAGAACGTCGCCATCATCGCGGCGTTCGTCGTCGCCGCGACGCTGGCCGCCGGGCTCTACCCCGCCTGGCGAGCGGGCCGCGTGTCGCCGGTCGACGCCATCCGCCTGGTCTGAGGGAGAGACATGACCCCAGTTGTCCAACTCACGGGTGTCACGCGCGTCTACCAGCAGGGACGCGTCGAGGTGCGCGCCCTCAACGGGCTCGATCTGACGGTCGATGCGGGCGAGTTCCTCGCCATCAGCGGCCCCTCAGGCTCGGGAAAGACCACCGCGCTGAACATCATCGGGGCCCTGGACCACCCGACCAGCGGCACCGTGCGGCTGGAGGGATGCGATCTATCCACGCTGTCACGACGGAAGCTGTCGGCGCTGCGCCGAGACCGGATCGGCTTCGTCTTCCAGGCCTACAACCTGCTGCCGGTGCTGACAGCCTGTGAGAATGCGGAGTCGGTGCTGGCCCTCCAGGGCATGCCCGAGGCCGAGCGGAGGGAGATCGTGCTCAAGCTGCTCGCCGATCTCGGGCTGGAGGGCATGGAGCATCGCCGCCCTGACGAGCTGTCGGGCGGTCAGCAGCAGCGGGTGGCGATCGCACGCGCGATCGCGTCGTCTCCGGCGATCGTTCTGGCGGACGAGCCCACCGCGAACCTGGACAGCAAGGCGTCGGAGAGCCTGCTCGCGCTGATGGGGCGGCTCAACAAGGAGCGCGGAATCACGTTCCTGTTCTCGACCCACGACCCGCTGGTGATGGCGCATGCGCGGCGCAATGTTCGGATGGTGGATGGGCGCGTGGCGTCGGACACCCGCGAGACCTTCACCCCGTAAACAGAAACGCCACCACCAACCCCACGACCACCATCGGAAGCAGTCCGATGGCGACCGTCGTCCCCAGCCGGCGTCCGCCCACCACGGCGGCGATGCTGACCTTCACGATGGTGTTGGTGCAGGCCGCCAGCGTGATCGCGACCGAGCCCACCACGGGGGGCAGGTCTGCGGCCACCCGCCGTCCTACCATCAGGGTGATGGCGTCGACGTCGGTGAGGCCGGCCAGCACCGCAGAGGCGTACAGTCCTCCCGGCCCCAGCCACACCAGGGCCCGGTCCGAGACGATGATCACCACCAGGTAGAGCAGCCCGAATTTCAGCGCCTCGCCGAGGCTGCCGGGGTTGCGGAGCCGATCGGCGTCGGGGGAGGACGCGCCGCTGGCCTGCTTCCAGCTGAGCGCGGCACCCGCCACCCCCACAGCGGTCATGGCCAGCAGCGGACGAGCCACCGTCAGCCAGCGCTCCGGCGCCACGACGATCAGCTCCAGGAGCTGCCGGGGGACCATCATCACGCAGGCGAGCACGATGCCGCGTCCGGCCACCTGGGCCAGATCGGGCGACGTGGCGACGCGACCGGAGAGGCCCAACGTCACCGCGGTGGAGCTGACCAGCCCGCCCAGCAGGCCGGCGAGGGCCATCCCCCGGCGGGAGCCCAGCAGGCGGACGCCGACGTAGCCAGCGAACCCGATGCACGCGATGAGGGCGACCATCCACCCCACCTCGCGGGGGTTGAGCCCCCCGATGCCCCACAGCTCGATGTCGGGAAGCAGGGGCAGGACCACCAGCATGAGCAGGCCGAGCTGGGTGGTCTGGAGCATCTCCTCGCGGGAGATCGAGCCGGCGAAGCGGTGCAGCGGGCCGCGCAGCGTCAGCAGGGTGGTTCCGACCAGGGTCACGGCTCCCACGAGGCTGAGCCGCTCCTGTAGCTGCAGGCCGGGTAGCGGCGTGGTGGACAGCAGGCCCAGCGAGAGCACCAGCAGGGTCGCCGCCTCGGTGGTCACGCCGGCGGCGCCGCCTGCCGCGTCGTCCTGGCGGCCTCCTGCGACCGACACGATCACCACCGCCAGCACCAGCGCCACCGCCACCCAGGGCCCCAGCACGGTGGACAGCAGGCCGCCGAGGCCGCCGACGAGGCCGAACAGAGCCAGGGTGCGTACGCCGGCGAAGTGGGGATGGTCGTCTCGGGCGGCGGCCCGCTCACGCTCCAGGCCCACCAGCAGACCGGCGGCCATGGCGACCCCGAGTGTCGCCAGGTGCTGCAGCCAGGGTTGGGCGATCGTGGACTCCACGGCCTTGAACGTAGGCCCCTTCGCGGAGTGGGCTACTGCGCTGCGTCACCTCGGGGTCGGCAGGTCACCTTGTGACGTCCGCCTCGGTGAGCGCGCTCCAGTCCGCTCCGGAGAGGGCCCGCGCCCGAAGCAGACCGGCGGCGTGAACCATCGCGCCGCTCTCGATGCGCTGGGCCGTCTCGGAGACCGCGCCGCCGACCTGCCGCGGATCGCTGCCGTCGAGGGTGAGGTAGATCTCCCCGGCGTCGGCCTCTACGGTGATCGCCCCCGCGTGGATCGAGAACGTCGGCGCGTCCAGCAGGGGGAAGAGTCCGGCGTCGCGGAGCTGGCCGATGACCACCGCGGTGCGCTGCGGAAGGAACTCCGCCCTGATGCGCTCCTGCTCCGGTCGCCAGTGGTCCTCGACGGTGTACAGCTCGTAGGGGCCCTCGTAGTATTGGTGGACGTCGCGCCGGTAGTCGCCCCAGCGCGCGCTCTCCATCACCACGGCGTCTTCGATCCCGGCCGTCAGCGCCGCCCACCTGTCCAGCAGCGCGGCCGGCGTCAGCGCGCCGTCCTCGAAGCAGTGCCGCTGCACACGATCGCCGAACAACACCACGAACTCGGGGCTCTCGCGGAGCGCCCGGAACAGCTCCCCCGGCGACTCTGCGTCGCTGACCGACACATGGTTCTCGTCGACCTCGGCCAGGACATGTTCGGCGTCCCACGAGATGAACCGGAAGTGCGCGTCGCCCTCGCGCCGGCCGCCCGCGTACCAGTTGTGCGACGGCCAGTCGGAGTTGCCCATCAGAAGGTTGAGCAGCATGTAGTCGGCGAACTCAGTGAGCTCCAGCCAGCTTCCGATCTCGGCGTAGGCGTCGGGGTCGCTGAGATCGGCCCGCGCGGCGGCGAACATCTCTGCCCAGCGCTCGCCGTCGCCGTCGATGGGATCGCCGGAGTTGAGGGCGTCCCAGTCGGCGCTGGTGCCGCCCAGGTAGTCCGCCAGGAAGGGCGCAGAGGGGCGCTCGTGGAGGCGGTACAGCCCCCAGTACAGCCCGTTGAGCAGCAGGTGGACCGGCTGCCCGTGGGTGGACACGCCGTCCATGTCTGCGTGCGAGGCCCGCACGAAGGCGTCGCGCAGGTACTGGGAGCTGGAGCGCTGCTCGGGGTCCCAGTGGATCCACGAGCGGTTGAAGCGCGCCCGCAGTACCAGGGTGTCGAAGCTGGCGACGTCGGTGTCGCCGAACAGCGGCGCCTCCAGCTCCGCCGGGCCGTACTCGCTGCGAAAAGCCAGCCGCAGAGACTTCTTGGGGGCCTTGTAGGGGTAGCGGCTGGCGCCGCCGTACAGGCGCAGACCGGCGTCGACGTGCAGCGACTGTTCAGCGCCGAAGAACTCCATCGAGACCGGGCGCTCCCAGTCGGCGCCCTCTTCAAGGGAGTTCTCGTAGATCCCCTCTGCGCCGAACAGGTCGTCGGGGTCGAGGGCCAGCGACACCACCGGCAGGCTGCGCAGGGCGCCGTCTATCTGCGGGCCGTACAGCTCGGACTCGGTGATCTCGGGATCGAGCGCGTAGTCGGCGGTGTAGCCGGTGCCGTTGTCCCAGGTCCACCACACGGCGGGGTAGTCCGCGGGGGCCTGCTGATCGGCGAGGTGGTCGGGGAACAGGTAGGTGTGGGTCTGCCGGGCGACGACCTCCCCGTCCAGGAGGGCTGCCGCGCGGAGCACCGTGGTGGTCTCGACGGAGACGGGCCCCGTGTAGAGGTGGCCGAGCGCGGGATCGCGGCTGTCGGTCGTGAAGCGGAGCTCCCACGTAGAGACCGGCGCGGTGATCTCCACCGACAGCGGCGCGTCATGGAGTCCCCGCGCGGGGGAGAATCCCAGGACCGCAGACGGCACGGTCTCGGCGGGGGTGTCACCCTGCGTGGTGCCTGCGGCGGTGTCACGAGCGGTCTCGGCGGCGGTTGTCTCGGCGGGGCTGGTCTCGGCGGAGGAGTCGTTGGTCTCCTCCGTGAATGGAGCGGTCGGCGTGGTGCAGGCCAGGATCAGCCCGAGGGCGGGGGCAGATCGGGGATGGAGCTCTCTCACTCTGCAGTCCGCCCCATGGGTTGCAGCGCGCGCCACGACAGGACCGTCCGTACCCCCAGAATGACTGTATCGAGGACCAACGCAGCGATGATCAAACGGCTCAGATCGGGGACGAAGTCGATCAGGACCGCGAGCGGCGTGCCGATGGCGATGGGCAGCGCCCACAGCACGCCCACCAGGAGCGCCAGCTCGCCCAGGATCGGGAGCAGCAACAGCTTGAACCAGCCCTCTCCAGCGGAGACCCGTCTCGTCATGCGCCGACGCCACCACGGCGTCCACAGCAGCTTGAGCAGCGACCCCAGCAGCGGTATCGAGGCGACGAGGACGATCCCCTGGAGCCGCTCCTGGAACCCCGGCTCCTCCACCTGAGGCGCTCCACCCCCCAGCGCCATCGAGGCGAAGCCCCTCGCGATACGCAGGTAGTCTTCGTGGGTGAGGTGGTGGTACGCGTTGCACAGCAGCGCCCCGCCGAGACGGCGCTCGGGGACGAGGAACATCTCGGCCCGGAAGTTCGCTGCGGCGCCGCTGTGTCGGAGGATGGGCACCCCGTCCACCTCGCTCTGCTTCCATCCCATCGCGTACTTCGACCCCTGCGGTGGGGTGTGCAGCGCACCGAGGCTGGCCTCCGAGACCACGCGAAGGCCACCGTAGACGCCGCTGTTGGTGTGGAGGATCAGGGCGTGTGCGTGATCGCGGGCGCTGAGCGCCAGCACGGGCTCGGAGATGATGGGCAGCAGCTCCGCTCTCGGCTCGCCGAACCACAGACGGTGTCCTGCCGACAGCCCCGCCTGTCGCGCCTGCGCCTCGGACGCGCGACCATCGACCATATCCAGCGGCGCGAACACGCGAGCCTGGAGGTGCTCGGCGTAGGTCACGCCCGACACGCGCTCGATGACAGCATCGAGGACCCGGTAGTTTGCGTTGGAGTACTCGTACCGCTCGCCCGCCGCGCGCTCGGGGCGCGTGTGGGCCAGCGCAGCGACGTGACCCGCAGGGTTCAGGTCATCGTACATGCCCACCAGCCCCACCTGCCGAGACAGCCCGCTCGTGTGATTGAGCAGGTGCCGGAGGGTGATCGGGGCCGCGCCCCCTTCGTCCGCCAGCGTGAACTCGGGCAGGTGCCTCTGCACGGGGTCGTCGAGGTCCAGCAGGTCGTCCTCTGCGAGCTGCGCGACCGCGAGCGCGGTGAAGGACTTGGTGTTCGAGGCGATGAGGAAGGGGGTGCGCGCGGTCACGCGCTCACCAGTGCGCACATCCGCGACGCCGATCCCGCTCGCGAAGACGACGTCGTCGCCGTGCACGAGCGCCAGCGCGCACCCCGGCACGCCGATGGCCGCCATCTCACCGCGAACGTACGCCTCGATCGCCAGGGCGTCGGGCGTCTCGGCCCGCGCCGCGCGTGGAGCGGCGAGCAGGCACGAGACGAGAGCGCAAAGGAGCGTCTTCATCGGTGCTCGGGCTCCCCCCTGCCTGGAGGCGAGAGTCGACTCAGCGTTTTGTACTCACCAGCCAGCCAGCGCTTCAGCTCGGAGACGTACCAGCGGGAGAACCGCTGATCCGACGGGCCGCCGGCCATGGAGGTGTGCAGCACCTCCTCGCCCATGTCCGCGAGGATGCGGAGAGAAGGAGCGAAGCTGGTCTGGCGTCCGCCGCTCTCGTAGACCTGTCCCTGGTGCGGACTCGCCCGCCCCCCGCGCAGCGGGATGGGCCCATGGTCGAAGCCGAGCCACGCCGGTAGCTTTCCGCCGAACAGTATGTTGGTGAGGGTGACGCGGTTGTCGGTCTCCCAGGGCAGCCCATCGGGGCAGACGCGCTCCAATGCCGCGCTGTACACAGCAGGCAGGCTGCGCCCCTCCAGCCACGGCGAGGTGGGGTCGGTGAGCAGGCGGTCGAAGTTCTGGTAGAAGTCGATGAACACTCCGGTGGCGCAGGTGAGGTGACGCATCACCGGCTCCCCGATCCCGCTCGGCGCGAACATCTCCACGAGGAGCGCCTGGTAGAACGCCTCGAACAGCCGCGCGCCGACGGAGTCGGGGGTGTAGCGCAGATCCCACTCCGCGAGTGCCCGCCATGCCGGTTCGGTGGGGAGGAGCGGTCGCAGGAGCTCCATCATCTCCTCGGCCTGGATGGAGAAGGTGTCCATCTGGATGCGCTGGAACGTCTCCAGATCGCACGGCGCCTCTGCAAGGAGCGCGGCGATGCGGCGGGCGCGGTAGTCTCCCATCGGCATGTTGATCGGCCGCACGCCCCCGAGGTGATTGAGGTCCTGGTTTGCTGTGACGATGTACCCCTCGGGGGGATCGACCTGCCGGGGGAGATCAGCGCAGTCGACCCAACCCTGCCAATCCCAGGACGGATCCCAGCCCGGCATGGGCACGAACCCGGAGGCCTCGGGGTGTCGAATCGGGCAGCGTCCAGACATCTGGTAGCCGATGCGCCCTGTGTTATCGGCGAAGACCCAGTTCCACGCGCTCTCGATGCGACCCAGGCTGGACATCCCCTGCTCTACCGTCTGCGCCCCCCAAATCTGCACAGCGGCGTTGAGAGAGGCCGCCCCGGAGTCGGAGGGCGCCCAGCGGGTCGCCAGATAGCGCCCTGGAACATTGGGATCGCCGTCGAGCACCCCGTGCTGGTTCTCGTAGAAGACCACCTCCACGGGGCTTCCGCGCTTCACCGCGATGCGCTCGCGTCGCACGGTGAACGGCTCCCATTGGTCTCCTCGTCTGAACGCTCCCTCTCTGCAGTCCTCCACCCACGAATCCACGGCGTCCATGAAGGTGTACGTGGCGCCCCAGGCCAGCGCGTGCTTCCGCCCCACCAGCGGCGCCGGGATCCCGGGCATGTTCGCGGTGAGGATGGTGTCGCCCGGAAGCTCGATGACCTGCTCGACCCAGACGTTCGGCAGCCGGTTGACCTCGAGGTGGGGATCGTTGCCGAGCAGCGCGTGTCCGGTCTTCGAGTGGCTCGCAGCGACCACCCAGTTGTTGGAGGCCATCATTCGGGGGGCGGCGCTTCCCCAGCGCACCGCCTCCGGGACGACCCGCTCACCGAGCACCACCCCATCCAGCAGGCTGCGATCGAAACCGTCGAGACAGCTGGGGAAGAGCGCAGACAGCTTGTCGTCGCTGATCCCTGCCTGTACCAGCTCCACGAACAGGCGCTCGATCTCGGCCTGGGACTGGGCCAGCGTGAGGTAGCCGGCCATCCGGGTGATCAGCAGGCAGTCCGCCACCGTCCAGGGCGTCGGTCGATAGCCGAGGAGACGGAATTCCCAGCGCCTGCGTCGGGTGAGGCGGGCGTTCACGCCGTCGCAATAGGCGGTCACGAGCGCGCGTGTCTGCGGAATCAGCGCAGCGAGCTGGGCCTCCATTCGACCCGCCCAATTCATCCGACGGAAGAACCGATCGACCTCGACGGTCGCCGGGCTGCCGTCTAGACACTCCGCAGCGCGCCCCTGGCCCAGGATCCGCATGAGGCACATCTGCATGCCCCGATCCAACGCGTGGGCGTAGCCTATACCCCAGTGGGCGCCGGTGAGATCACGGGCGGAGATGTGTACGACACCGTGCTCATCCCGAGAGAGCGAGACCCCGTCGGGGGTGGGGGCGGAGATCTGCATCCGGCTCTCTATCCGTCCGAGCGGTCCGTGGTCGTCGGCCCTCGCGCGGGGATGATCACGGACGCAACGATCGGCAGGTGGTCGCTGGAGTTCACGGGGATCGCGCGGAAGCCGGAGACCCGGAGCCGTCGGTCTGCGAACACCCAGTCGAGCGTGCGAGAGGGAGCGGTAGCGGGGTAGGTCGCCGTCGAGACGTTGGCGCCGTCCGCGCTGAATCCTGCCTGGACCATCGCGGCGACTGCGTTGCGGCCTCGCCCGTCTTCCAGCGCCCCGGTCGTCCCGGGCATGGACGAATTGAAGTCGCCCGCGGCGATCAGGGGCGCTCCTGCTTCCGCCATCGCGGCGATCGACTCCACCGATTCGGCGCGGATCGCCTCGTCTCGATGAGAGAGATGGACCGCCGCAACGCGGATATCCCCGTCGCTGAACCGAAGGGTCGCCGCCGCCCCCTTCTTGTGCCCCACCAGCACACGCTCGATTCGGGAGAGCGCGGGATACTCGATCAGCTCCGCGGCGACGATGGGATCGCGGCTCAAGATCACGTTCCCGAACGCCGCGCGAAAGAACGGAAGGTGGACATCGAGGTTGCGCTGCTCGACGCGGTGCGGGTACCCCGCGGCGCGCGCGATGACCTCTGCCTGATCGACCCGGTGGCTCCAGGAGGAGGAGAAGTCGACCTCGTTGAGCACGACGACATCGGGGTTGATGGACCGGATGACCTCCGCGATCTCGCTGAGCCGGGCCGCCCGCTGGGCCTCGCTCTCTCCGTTGAAATTGCGATCGACGGGGCCGCGCCCGTGCGCGATGTTGTAGGCCATGACCGTGAGCGAGGGGGGCGCGACGCGGAGGGTTGCATCCTCCGCGGTGGTGATCGTGCGAACGGCAGCGGACGGGGCCCGGAGACGGCAGATCATGTGGGGGACGAGGACCGACGCGACGATCAGCGCGGCGATGACGACGACCAGCCTGGTTCTACCCCTGCTCTGCCTCGGGTTCAGGTGGGGGCCTCCTGGCAACTCTGATTCGACGGCGCAGATCAACGTGGGTCTGTGGCCGGCCGCGCGACCCTGACCACTGCCCCGGGCATCAGGCCCGCAGCGCCGAGCGCGGCGCTCTCCTGGGTGTCGCGCAGGACGAGGTGTGGGGGCTGTCCCGTGAACCCGACGATCTCAGCCGTCACGACCTCAGCCCCTGCGATTGCAGGCGTTACGACATCAGCGCTGTGGCCTGTGGTGGCGCTCTGTCGCTGAACATCGCCTGTGATCCAGTACGGGATGGTCGAGCCCGTGGCCCAACCGAGACGCGATCCGCGCGCCTGGATGTGTCGGTCGAGCTCGTCGGTGGACAGAGCGTCGGAGAGCTCGTCTACCTTCCAGTCGGAGACCGACGCCACGCTCAGGCTCTTCGCTCGGCTGCCGCAGGACTCACCAGCCCGCACATGCCGGATCCCGTGCTCACCGGAGAACCAGAGCTCCGGCCCGAGGATCGTCACCACTCCATGCTCAGTGGTTCCGGTCGCGATCACGTCTCCGGGGCCGAGATAGTGCCCGACGGGCACGGGCTGTGTGAATCGAATGACGTTCGGCCCGTCGAGCCACTGGCCCAGCGCGGCGAGTGAGAGGGCCGCGAGGATCATCATCGCCTCTTCCGGCCCCGCGGCCCGCCGCCTGCTCTGTGGCGGGGCCCGACCGCGCGCTGACCTCCAGGACCCGCCCCTGGCGCGGTACCATCTGGCGTAGAAACATCTGGTGCGGAACCAACTGGTCTGGATACATGCTGCCAATAGCCACGCTTCTGGAGGAGCTCGCGCTGCGCGTCCGGGATGCGTGCGCCCGGAACGGTCTCGGCGATCAGCAGTTCCTTCCAGGCGAGCAGTTCTCTCTCGAGCGTGGCCGCGCGCGCTGACTCCGTGGGGTAGAGGTCGTGCTCCTCGGTCGGATCGACGGCCAGATCGTAGAGCTCGAAGGTGCCCGCTCGTTCCTCAGGGACCACCTCCACGGGGGGGCAGCCGATGTCGGCACATGCCACCAGCTTCAGATCGGCCGTACGCGCAGACAGCGTGCGTGAGTTGGTGATCGAGAAGGCCGTCCGCTCCTCGTACCCGCCGCGTCCCTCAACCGCGCCGCGCCAGGAGCGCCCCACCATGTTGGCGTCGCGCTCGATTCCCGCGTAGTCGAGCACGGTGGGAGCGAGATCGACTGTCTGAACCAGACTCGATACCTCGCGGCCCCCGCCCGGCTCGCGCGGGTCGAACACCACCAGGGGCACGTGCAGGTTGTACTCGTAGGGCTCGCCGTGGATTGCGTGACCGCGCTCGAAGAGCTGCTCTCCGTGGTCTGAGGTGACGATCACCACGGTGTTGGTCATGTCAGCGACACGCTCCAGATCATCCAGCATCGACGCGAGCATCCGATCGTAGGCTGACAGCTGCCCGTCATAGTGGTCGATCGCAGCTCGTTGCCCGGCCAGGGAATCTCCGCTGCTCGCGCCTCGCTGGGCCATCTGATCGTAGGTGTCCTGGGGGCAGTCCTGGACGAAGTCTCCAGCGTCATCGAGGCAGAGCACGGTGTGCAGGTCTATGTGGTGCACCAGCGCGAACCACGGCCCGTCTGCTTGCGCTGCCCAGGCTGCCAGCTCCCCCGGCCGTGGGGGGAGGGGGTCCGGGCTGCCGCTGCGCCAGACGGTCTCGAAGCCCCGATCATACGGAGAGAATCGACCGGCGATCGTAGAACCGTAGAACACCGCTGTTCGGTAGTCGTAGAGCCCCAGGATCTCGGGCAGGGTGCGCTGGCGAGCGTCGATCCAGGAGACGTGGTCTCGTTGGGAGTGGGCGAACCGGGGGAAGCGCCCGGTGAGCAGCGAGGTCAGCGCTGGCATGGTCCAGGCCGAGTTCGACGTGGCCCGCGTGAACCGGGTGCCGCGTGTCGCGAGCGCGTCTATCGTGGGTGTGATCGAGGCCCCCGAGACGACCCGCCCCACTCGGTCGAAGCGGAGGGAGTCGATGTCGATCAGCAGCAGGTTGGGCGGACCGACGCTGACTCCCGATCCGTTCGAGCATGCCAGAGCGAGGAGGGACAGGAACACACCAGGGGTCTATCCGCTCTTCCCTGTCGCGTTCTACTCTGCTGGCTACTCTGCTGGCTGGCTCTATTCTGCAGCATATTGGCACAGGTAGACGTAGAACGGCGGCCCCTCGACCCGGCCGCGACCCCGTGGATCGGTGTAGCCGTCGAAGTTCTCCCCCAGCTCCTGCCGCAGTCGGCGGGCCTCGCTCTTGCTGCGGGTCTGGTAGAGAATGAGCATCTCATCATAGTCTTCACCGCCCTCTTCCAGCGCGGGTACGCGCCCCTCAGGATTGGCGGTGATGCCGACGATGAACGCTCCTCCGCCCTCGTTGAAGGTGGAGATGCGCTGCTGGAGATGGGTGTCGCGTAGCTGCCACTGAATGTCCATCGATTCCTCTCGTAGGGGTTGCCTTACTGTATCCCTGAACAGGGAAAAGGAAAGGTCAGATCCTGACCGGAACCGTCAGAGCAGGTCGGATAGTGGACGTTCGAGGGCACTCATGGACATGAGAAATCAGATCGATCTGGCGACCACGCCGACATCAAACATGCGCACATCGGACGGGCGCGCGTGAGCCACCCACGCAAGATCGCGCTCAGCCTGCTCGCGCTGGTCGCCGTGATGATCGGGGTCGGTCTCTTCCTGCCGACGACCTACGCAGTCAGCCGCTCCGCGACCATCTCCGCTCCCGCTCCCGTCCTGTATGCGCATGTCAGCGATCTCGAAAAATACGAGCGCTGGCAGCCCTGGCGCGGCGACGATCCTGAGATGATCACCACCTTCGGCCTGATCACTCAAGGAGCCGGCGCATCCTACCAGTGGCAGAGCGAGAGCCACGGCGCCGGCACGCTGACCGTCGTCGAGGCCACCCCTACCTCCCGGGTGGTGTTCGACATGGACTTCGACGGCCACGGCAGCGCCGCCGTCACGTTTCGGTTCGTCGATCAGGGCGACGCCACCGAGGTCACGTGGTCGATGACCGGCGACATGCAGATCCCGGTCTTCGGCGGCTACTTCGCCGCCATGATGGACGGCGTGGTCGGCCCTACCTACGAGCGCGGCCTCTCAGCGCTCGCTGAGACCGTCTCTGCGGCGGATTGAGCAGAGCTCGCGGTGAAGAACTCGCGGTGAAGAGCGCGGGGGCCGCCGGGCTCAACGGATGGCGATGATCTCGTACTCCGTGCTGCCCCGAGGCTGCACCACCTCGAAGGCGTCGCCCACCTCCAGACCGAGCATGGCCTCGCCGATGGGGGACCCCGCCGAGATCACCGAGACGGACTGTCCATGAGTCTGCACCTTGTATCCCCCCGCCGGGGCCATGAAGAACAGCCGCGAGCCTCTCTTCGAGACCACGGCGATCACCGCCCCGGTCGTCACGACCGACCGGTCGGGCGCGCGCACCTGACGCGACCGATCCAGCCAGGCCACCAGCCTCCGGAGCTCCGCGATGCGCCTGGCCTGTCCCCGGGCCAGGTAGGACGCCTCCGTCGCCCGGGTGTCGTACTTGCCCTCGGCCTTCGCTTCGGCGCCGGTCGCTTCGTCTCGCGCCATCGCGGCGATGGACTCTGCGGCGTCGTGCGCCTCACGCACGGCCGCGAGCAGGGCGCTCATCACGGCCGCCCGATCGGGAATCGCGAGGCTTGGAGATCGTGGGGTCATCAGCTCGGACTAACCCACAGGGGTCTGTCGGTGTCCACGCGGGACCGAACACAGTTACTGCGCCGATCATGCCCACCCTCCGTCTGATCACCTGGAACCTCGACGGGCTCGACACCCGCCACATCGATCTGCGCACCGAGGCGGCGTGCCGGGCCATCCTGGAGCGCGGACCTGACGTCGTCTTTCTCCAGGAGGTCGTCGAGCGGAGCTTCTTCGGGCACCTGCGGCCGTGGTTCACCGGCTCGGGCTTCCGCGCGGCGCCGCCCACGCTCTCGCGCCGCTCTCGGTACGGCTGCGTGATGTTCATCCGGTCACCCCTGCGGGTCACCTCGGCGCGCCGCACGCCGTTCGAGGCCTCGCAGATGGGGCGCGCGCTGATCCGAACCGTCGTCCACTGGGAGGGCCGGGAGCTGCTCCTGCTCACCGCCCATATGGAGAGCCTCCGAGACGGCGCGCCAGAGCGGGTGCGGCAGCTCGATCGTGTGCTGGCGGCGCTGACGGCGCATGCGGGACCGGCGGTGTTCGCGGGCGACACCAACCTGCGGGACAGCGAAGTGCGCGGGCGCGATATCCGCGACGCCTGGTGCCTGCTCGGCAGCCCTCGACAGACCCGGACCACCTGGGACATGCGCGCCATTCCCAACAAACGGGGCCCCAACGAGCAGGGTGGTGGGTATGCCCGGTTCGATCGGGTGTTCCTGAATCCTGGCTGGCGGCCGTCGGAGATGAGCCTGATCGGGATGGCGCCCGTGGCTGGCGCCGACGGTCTCTTCCCGTCGGATCATGCGGGCCTGGAGGTTCTGCTGGAGCGGGACTGAGCCAGGCTGCCTTCGATGTCGCTAGGCGCTGAGCCGCACCGTCGAGTCCCCGTGCTAGACCTCCTCGATGCTGCAGCGCGCTCGCTCCATTCCGCC
This sequence comes from uncultured Enterobacterales bacterium, assembly GCA_964464515.1. Classification (GTDB taxonomy): domain Bacteria; phylum Myxococcota_A; class UBA796; order UBA796; family UBA2385; genus CAYXGP01. The sequence continues at coordinate 10,736 of CAYXGP010000017.1, read as the reverse complement.
CGCCGTCGGCGCACTCTGTGTGTTGGCGGTGATCATCGCGGCGGCTGTGGCGAGCGGGCCGCTCCAGGGCGTGCCACACGTCACCGACGAGATCGCCTATACGCTGCAGTCGCGACTGTTCGCCAGCGGACTGCGGACCGGTCCGGCAGTGACCTCACCCTGGGTGCTCGAGACCGACTTCTGGGTGACTACGCCTACGAGCCATGCTGTGTTCCCGCCTGGCTGGCCGGCGCTGCTGGCCGTCGGTGAGATCGTCGGCGCGCCCTGGTCTGTCAACGCCCTGCTCGCCGGCTGCCTGCCGCTGCTGACCTGGCTGTTGGCGCGCTCCGTGGCCCCTCGGGCCGCGGTCTACGCGGCCGGGGTCACCGCCCTCTCGCCGGGCGTCTGGATACTCGCTGCGTCCCGAATGGCGCACACCTCCTGCCTCGTCGCCCTGCTGGTGGGGGTCGTGGTGGTGACGCGGGCATGGACCGGAGCCCGCGACAGGGCGTGGGCCTGGGCCGCAGCGGGTGGGGCCACGGGCTACCTCGTGCTCGCTCGGCCCTTCGAAGGTGTGCTCCTTGGGGGGGCCGTTGTGCTCGGCGGGGTCCTGCGTGCTGGCGGACTGCGCAGCGCCGCAGCTCTCTGCATCCCGCCTGTCGCCGCGGGGTTGCTCGTCCTCGCAGACAACGCTGCTCTCACCGGCGACGCGCTGCGCTTTCCCGCGAACGCCTGGTTCGACGCGGTCGCGGCCGAGCAGGGGCGCGCGGCCGGCTGCAATCGGCTCGGATTCGGCGTGGAGATCGGCTGCAGGCCGACCCTCGGCAGCTACGGCCACAGCCTGGGCAAGGCCTGGCGCCACTCCCTGTTGAACCTCGAGCGGCTCGACAAGCTGCTGCTGGGTGTGACTGGCGGTGGGCTGACGGCCGCGGCAGGGCTGCTCTTCGTCGGTCGCCGTGGGCGCCGGATCGCCCTCCTTGGATTGCTGCCCGTCGTCGGCTACGCCCTGTACTGGAGCCCCGGGGCGGCCTACGGCGCTCGCTTCTGGCACTCGCTCTACGTCGCGCTGCCGCTGCTCGTCGGTGCCACTCTCTCTCGCATCCCAGGACGCTGGGGCTGGGCGCTGCTGGTGGGCCTCCCGCTGGCGAGCGCGCCTGCCATCATCGGCGAGCTGGGCGATCGCTTCTGGTGTGTGAGCGGGGACGCGCAGGAGAGCGCGGCGGTCCGGGGCATCGAGCGCGGCCTCGTCTTCTACCAGGCCGCAGGGGTGCATGAGGCTTTCTGGCCTTCGCTGAAGGTGGCGCTGGATTGCACCAGCGGGCTCACTCGGGGCGAGCTCTTGCTGATGGCCGACCCGGCCGCACCCGACGCGGGAGTGCAGCCGCGGAGCGCGCCACCCGACGCCGACACGCTGACCGACTACGTGAGGAGCTACCCCGCGCAGACCCCGGCGCACGTGCTACAGCACGAGGTCGCGAGCGGACGGCAGCGGTGGCTCCGGGTGACTGACGGGGGGCTGCAGGGGATGGGAGAGCAGCGCTGAAGCGCCGCACCACCCGCAGCGACTCCAGGGCGATGATCTCGTCTGAACGATCGACGACCGACCGCCAGGCTTGCAAGCGCGCGCTGAGCTCGCTCATGTTGTCGGGGCTGCATTCAGTTGGAGATGGCGTAGACCACGAGGTTGGTCAGGAGCTGCTGCCCCTCGGGGGTCATCTCCGAAGGTCCGCCGTCGAATCCCCAGCTGTAGTAGACGCCGTCTTCGATGGCGATGCTGCTGAAGCCGTAGGCTCCATAGCCATATGCGAGACTGTGCACATTCTTCCAGTCGTCATCCAGCATGATGAGGATGGTCGACTGTTCGCTCTTGTAGAGGTCGAGCTCGCTGGCGCCGGTGAGGTCGTTGGGGGTCGAGAAGACCGCGTGCCCGCTGTCCGCCACCGTGCAGCTCTGGTAGTAGCCCCCGGCTCCGTTTGGATAGCCCGTGTTCAGGCCGAGCTCGCCGAAGAAGGTGTAGCCTTCGAGGCCCATCCCCAGGACGGGCACCCCGGACGCTCCCAGGATATTCGCTACATCGACGCTTGCGCCTCCATCATCGATCCCGGCGTCGCTCGGCACGATGACGAGGTCGTACCCTGCCCCCAGCTTCGCTGTGTCAGCGCTCGCCGCGTGGGTGTCGGCGATGATGCCCGCGTCATCGAGCAGGGCCTCGATCTCCAGGGCCTCCTGGTCGCTCTGTAGATAGAGCACCGCGACCAGCCCGGCGTCGCAGGAGTCGACGGTGCCGTCTCCGTTTCGGTCGATCCCGTTGTCGGTGCTGCCGTCGCAGTCGTTGTCGAGGTCATCACAGACCTCCTCGGCGCTGGGGTGAACGTCCGGGTCTACGTCGTCGCAGTCGGATGCGTCGGTGACCTGGCCGCTGACCGGATCGCAGCTCAGGGTGGCTGCGGCCGCGGCGTCGCCGAACCCGTCCCCGTCTCCGTCGGGGTACCACTCGCTGCCGTCGGTGGCGTCCTCGTCGACGGCGTCATCGCAGTCGTTGTCGATGTCGTCACACAGCTCCGCGGCGCCGGGGTGGACATCGGCCGCGCTGTCATCGCAGTCGCTGGCGTCCGTCACCCAGCCGTCACCCACCGCACAGTCGCTGTTGGTCACCGCGGCGTCCCCGAACCCGTCCCCGTCGGCGTCGGCGAAGCTCACGGTAGTGGCCAGCCCTTCGTCGATGGAGCCGTCGCAGTCGTTGTCGATTTGGTCGCAGATCTCCTCGGCCCCGGGGTTGACGTCTGGGCTCGAGTCATCGCAGTCATCCGCGGTGTAGCCGTCTGCGTCGAAGTCCTGTCCGGTCTGGCTTGTGGCGTCGCCGGTGTCGCCGGCGTCCTTGTCGGTGCAGGCGAGCAGGGTGAGGAGAGCGAGGTGTTTCATGGGGGCTCCGGTTACCTGATCGGTACCGGTCTATCTCGTCCCCGGGCCGCTGCTGCTGGGTAGACGACTCCGGAAGGCGAGGCTACCTCGGGCGGGTGCGCTCCCTCCCGCTACTCCGCCCATGAGCATCGACGCCGAGCGCGTCCTCGATGTGCTGCGTGCGTGGGGTACCCACGCCACATCGTTCCAGATCCTGGAGCCGGGCTACCGCTACTGGCTGGATGAGACGGTCCAGGCGCCCGGCGCGCTGATCGCATGGGTGCCGTCCGGGCGCACCCGGGTCTGCGCGGGCGTACCGATCGCGCCCCCCGATCGCATCGCCGAGGTGGCCGGGCGGTTCGTGGCGGAGTCCTCCCGGGCCGGGGACTCCGTGGTGTTCTTCTCGGCCGACGACACGTTCCTCGCCGCGCTGCGGGCGCTCCCCGAGCCGCTGGATTTCGACGCGGTGCCGATCGGCGAGCAGCCTGAGTGGGATCCGCGTGACTGGACCACCCGGGGACGGTCGCGTCGGTCGGTGCGGTCGCAGTCGGCACGGGCGCGCAACAAGGGCGTCCGGGTGCGGGTGGTGGTCCCGCGGGAGGTCGAGAAGCACGCCGGGGCGCTGCGCGCGGAGATCGAGCTGGTGATGGCGCGCTGGATGGCGTCTCGTCGCATGAGCCCGATGGGCTTCCTGGTCGATCTACAGCCCTTCGGCTTCGCCCGAGAGCGTCGCTACTACGTGGCCGAGCAGGGTGACCGCGCGGTGGGCTTTCTGGCGGCCATCCCCGTGTACCGGAGGCGCGGCTGGTTCTTCGAGGATCTGATCCGCGTGCCGGACGCGCCGAACGGCACCGCCGAGCTGTTGGTGGACACCGCCATGCGGGACTGCCAGGAGCGCGGCGACACCTGGGTCACCCTGGGGCTGGCGCCGCTGGCCGGCGTCACCGCGGAGCCTGGCCCGCATCGACTCCTGCGGCGCGCGCTGGTGGCCTGCTACCGGCACCTGGGTCCGCTGTACCAATTTCGCGGCGTCCGCGACTTCAAGCAGCGGTTTCGTCCCGATGCGTGGCGGACGCAGTACCTCGTGCGGTGTCCGGGGCCGGCGGGGGTGGGCGCGTTCCACGCGGCGCTGCGGGCCTTCGCGGGCGGGGGCCTCGTGGCGTTCGCCCTGGAGACGGCCGGGCGCCTGCTGCGGCGCACCTCACGAGACGCGTGGGCGGCGCTGATCGGGCTCCAGGCTGCGCTCCTCGTGCCGTGGACTGCGCTGCTCGCGGCGGCTGACGGGGCTCGGTGGTTCGGCGGTCCGAGCATCCAGGCCGCCTGGGTGGCGTTCGACTCGGGGATGGTCGTGGCGCTGGCGGGACTGGCGGTGCTGCTGCGGCGGCGGCATCGGTACGCCCTGCCGGTCGCGACGCTGCTGTGCGGGGCGACCCTCACCGACGTCGTGCTGACGGTTGTGCAGGCGGCGAACCTGCATCGCGCGGTGGAGGGGATCACCCTGCTGTTCGTGGCGGCGGGGATCTTCGGGCCGCTGCTGGCGACGGTGTCGCTGGGGATGGTGGCGACGGTGGTCGCGCCGCGGCCCGCTCACTCGGCCAGATAGGCCACCAGCCGCTCGCGCAGATCATCCGTCCACGGCGTCGGCCGCATCGTCTGGGGATCGACGCGCACCAGCGTGCGCGTGCCGGTCGCGTAGTCCAGATCCTGGTCCATGGGCATCACCCGGAAGGCGAACGTCAGCGAGGTCCGCCCCAGCTTCGCCACCTGGAGCCGCACTCGTACGTCGCCGACGCCGCGGACGGGGCGCAGGTACTCCACGTGGTTGGCGCGCACGAGGTGGAACTGGTTGGGGTTGCGCTGGGCGTCCAGCACGCCGCCCCAGCCCAGGTGGCGCCAGAAGTCGCCGATGGTGCGCTCGAACAGCAGCAGGTAGCGGGCGTTGTGGAGGATCTCGAACGGGTCGAGATCGTCGAAGAAGACGCCGTGGATGGTCTCGTGAAAGCGGCTCATCGCAGTGGTCTCATGACGGTGATCTCATGACAAGTGATCTCATGGCGCAGGCCTCCCGCTGCCGGGTACCCCGTCGACGGAGAAGGCGCCGGTCGGTCGGCTCCGGCGGGCTATGATCGCCGCCATGTCCGCCACACCCATGCTGGAGATCGACGCGATCTCCCTGTCGTTCGCCGGTCTGAAGGCGCTCGACGACGTCAGCCTCTCGCTGAATGAGGGCGAGCTGCTGGCGGTGATCGGCCCCAACGGCGCTGGCAAGACCTCGCTGTACAACTGCATCTCGGGGCTGTATCGGCCGCAGCAGGGCGCCATCTGCATGAACGGGCTGGACCTCGTGCCGCTGCCGCCGGAGCGCCGGGCCGGGCTGGGCATCGCCCGGATGTTCCAGAACATCGCGCTGTACGAACACCTCACCGTGCTCGACAACATGCTGGTCGGCTGCCACCACCGCTACCGCTCGCGCTGGTGGGAGGAGCTGCTGTGGCTGCCCCGCGCCCGTCAGGTCGAGATCGAGCACCGGGTCGAGGTGGAGAAGGTCATCGATTTTCTCAACCTCGAGAGGGTGCGGAGGGTCCCCGTCGGGATCCTCCCCTACGGGGTGCTCAAGCGGGTCGAGCTGGGTCGCGCGCTGTGTATGGCGCCGCGGGTTCTTCTGTTGGATGAGCCTGCCGCCGGGCTCAACCGTGAAGAGACAGAAGACATGGCGCGGTATATCCTGGACATCGGCGAGGAGCTGGGCATCTCGTGTGTGCTGATAGAGCACGACCTGCGGATGGTGCTCGACCTCGCCGACCGCGTGGTTGTGTTGGAGTTCGGGCGCAAGATAGCCGAGGGAACGCCGGCTGAGATTCGGGAGCATCCGGCGGTGATCGAGGCGTATGTAGGACGGGCAGGATGATCACAAACGACTGGAGCAGACGCGTCCTCCCCCACAGCCCCCTGGAGGCGCTGGCGCCGGGGCTGTGGCAGGTCACCGGCACCCTCCTGCGCAACCCGCTGCCGCGCAACATGGTCGTCTGGCGCACGCCCGAAGGCGGCCTGCTGATCCACAGCGGGGTCTGCCTCGACGACGACCAGACGGCTCGGCTGGACGCGCTGGGTGAGGTGACCCATGTCGTCGTGCCCTGCCGCATGCACCGCTCCGACGCCCCCGCCTTCGCCGCCCGCTACCCCGGCGCGAAGGTGCTGGCCCCCGCCTGCGCGAAGAGCGCGGTCGAAGAGGTCACCGCCGTGCATGCCACCTGCGAGGACGCGCTGCCCGAGCTGGGCGTGACCATGCACACGCCGAAGGGCCTGGCGCCCTTCGAGCTGCACTACGAGCTGCCGCTGGAGGGTGAGAGGCGCGCCCTGGTGATGACCGACGCGCTGTTCAATCTGGCGCAGGCGCCTCCCAGGGGAGTCGGCGGCTTCATGATGAAGCTGATGGGCAGCGTGGGTCCGCTGGGCATCACGCGGATCGGGCGCACCCTGATGCTCAAGGACAAGGAGGCGTTTCGGAGCCACCTGACGGAGCTGGCCGCGCTGCCCGGCCTGGTAGCGCTCTGCGTGGGGCACGGCGCTGCGGTCACCGAGGACGTCGCGGGAGCCCTGAAGGACGCCGCCGGGCGGGTGTAGCAGCCCCACGGGCGGCGGGCGCGATACGCGGGGACCATGCCCGCCCCCACGCTCCCAGGCCGTCTGGCCGATCTCGCCCGCGCCCACCCCGAGCGGGTGGCGCTCCGCGAGAAGCTGCTGGGTGTCTGGGTCGAGCGAACGTGGGCTGACTACTGGACCCGCGTGCAGCGGGTGGCGGCTGGGCTCCGGGTCGCCGGGATCCAGCCCGGTGATCACGTCGCCATCCTGAGCAACAACCGCACCGAGTGGATCTTCGCGGACCTCGGCGCGCAGCTCATCGGCGCGCGCAGCGTGGGCATCTACCAGACGAACACCGCCGCCGACGTCGCCTATGTGCTCTCGCACAGCGAGAGCCGCATCGTCTTCTGTGAAGATCAAGAACAAGTCGACAAGGTCGTGGACTGCCGGCCAGACACCCCGACCGTCGAGCGCGTGGTGGTGTTCGACCCGCGGGGCACGCGCGACATCGCCGACGACCGCATGACTCTGTGGGAGGACTTCCTCGCGCAGGCCGCCGTCACCGAGCCGCAGGCGGCGGCGTGGCTGGCGGCCATGGACCCCGACGCCCCGTCGATGGTCGTCTACACATCGGGCACGACGGGGCCGCCCAAGGGCGCGCTGCTGTCGAGCCGCAACGTCCTCCATGCCGCCGACGCCCTGGTGGACCAGCTCGACCTGGGGCCCGCGGACAGCGTGCTGTCCTACCTGCCGCTCTGCCACGTGGCAGAGAAGATCTTCTCGCTGTTCCTGCCGCTGTCGTGCGGGGCCGTCGTGCACTTCGGTGAGGCCATCGAGACCGTGCAGGCCGATCTGCGAGAGGTCTCCCCCACGATCTTCCTGGGGGTGCCGCGCATCTGGGAGAAGATGCATGCCGGCGTCACCCTGCGCATGCGCGACTCCTCCTGGCTGCCGCGGGTGCTGTTCGAGTTCTTCAGCGCGCGCGGCCAGCGCATCGCCGATCCGGAGCGCACCACGCCGCTCACCCTCTCGGAGCGCATCGTGTGGCGTCTGGGAGACCTGCTGATCCTGCGACCGCTCCAGGAGCGCCTGGGCCTGCGCGACTGCCGCATGCCGTTCACCGGCGCCGCGCCCGTCTCCCCGGAGCTGCTTCGGTGGTTCCACGGCGTCGGCGTGCCTGTGGTGGAGGCCTACGGGCAGACCGAGTGCGCGGGGGTGAGCCACACCAACACGCCCGCGCGCCTGCAGGTGGGCAGCGTGGGCCGCCCCGTGGACGGGATGGAGTGCCGCATCGCTGAAGACGGGGAGATCCTCGTGCGGGGGGAGGCGGTGTTCGTGGGCTACCTGCACAACCCCGACGCCACCGCCCGCACCGTAGACGCCGAGGGCTGGCTGCACACCGGCGACATCGGCGAGGAAGACGCCGATGGCTTCCTGCGCATCACCGGGCGCAAGAAGGAGATCATCATCACCGCGGGTGGCAAGAACCTCTCGCCCGAGAAGATCGAGAACACCCTCAAGCTGAGCCCCTACATCAAGGAGGCGATCGCCATCGGCGACGCCCGCAAGTTCGTCTCGGCCCTGGTGCAGATCGACGCAGAAGCCGTGGGTGACTGGGCGACCCGCCGCGAGCTGCCCTACACCGACTTCGCCGATCTCACGCGCAAGGAGGACGTCCGTAAGCAGGTCCAGGGCGAGATCTCCCGTCTCAACGAGGGGCTGCCGCGCGTGGCGCAGGTGCGCGCCTTTCGCCTGCTGCCCAAGGAGCTCCACCAGGACGACGGCGAGCTGACCGCCACCCAGAAGGTGCGGCGCCGCGAGGTCACCCGCATCTGGTCGCCGCTCATCGAAGAGATGTATGGTTGAGCTGCTCCTCGCGTTGGGGGTAGGCGCGGCCTCCGCGGAGCGCGCCGACTGGACCCGCCCAGGCCCCACGGGGCTCGCGCTGGGCGCGTCTTTCGACTACGGGCTCGTCCCCGACCGCATCCTCGACATGTTCTACGATGAGCACGACCGACTCCAGGGCGTAGGCGGCGGGGTCACGGTGGGCTGGTACCGCAGCGGCTTCACCACCGCGCTGGCCTTCTCGACGCTGCGCATCACCACCCCCGACGGCGTCTGGCTGCCAGCGGACGCCAAGCCCGACAAGGCCGAGTGGGTGGAGCTGGACATGACGCTGCTGCCGCTGAGCCTGCGCTTTGTCTACGACTTTCCGCTGGGATCGCGCTTCGGGCTGGCGCCGCACCTGGGCTGGGGGCAGATCTGGCGGCTGGGCACGGCGGCGAAGTTTCGCACGGTCGGAGAGGGCGCGCTGGAGAGCCGCGAGAAGGCACCGAACGCGAAGGGGAAGTCCATGGGCCTGCCCAAGAAGTTTCGACGCACCGACGCGGGCCTCGCCCTGCGTTGGTCGATGACCGATCACCTGGAGCTGTCGGCGAGCGCGGCGATCCACCTGCTGCTCCTCACCCGGCTCCAGCTCACCTGGCGCACCTGACCGCCCTACCTTGAGATTCGGAGCGCGGATGTCCACCTTCATCCAATTGACCTGCAGCGGCCTGGCTCTGGGGGCGATCTACGCGCTGGTGGCGCTGGGCTTCGTGGTGATCTACCGCGCCAGCCAGGTGTTCAACTTCGCGCAGGGTGAGCTGCTCACCATCGGCGCGTTCAGCATGGTCGCGCTGTGCAGCGTGGGAGTCCCGTGGGGGCTGGCGCTGCTGGGCGCGATGGCGCTCACCGGTCTGCTGGGAGCCGCGGTGGAGCGCCTCGTGCTGCGCCCGCTGATCGGCCGGCCGGTCTTCGTCACCATCATCGTCACGATCTTCGTGGGGTTCGCGCTGCGCGCGCTCACGGTGATCGCCTGGGGGGCTGATCCGCGGGGGATCCCCACGCCCTGGGAGCGGATGTCCGCCGTCGAGGTGTTCGGTGCCAGCGTGCTCGTGAACTCCCTGGTCGCCGTGGTCGTGGGGGCGCTGGCGCTGGGGGCCTTCCAGGTGCTGATCCGCACCACCCGGCTCGGCGTGGCGATGCGCGCCACAAGCTGCGATCAGGAGACGGCCCTGGCCCTGGGCATCCCCGTGGGGCGCATCTTCGGGGCCACGTGGTTCATCGCCGGCGCCCTGGCCGCCCTGGCCGGCGTCTGTCTCGCCCTCTACCCGCGCAGCGTCGATGTCAACCTGGGCTTCATCGCCCTGCGCGCCTTCCCAGCGGTGATCATCGGCGGGCTGGACTCCGTGGGCGGCGCCGTGCTGGCCGGCTTCCTGCTAGGCGTGCTGGAGGTGCTGACCCAGGGCTACGTCAACGCGCACCTGGGCAGCTTCGGGCACAATTTCCACGCGGTGTTTCCCTACATCGCCATGATCGGGTTCCTGATCGTCCGGCCCTACGGCATCTTCGGGACCCGGGAGGTCGAGCGGGTATGAGAATTCTCCTCACAGGCCTGCTAGGTGGGCTGCTGGCCTGCACGCCGGATGATGTCTCGGATTCTGGGGGCGCCTCATCCACGAGCAGCGCCGCGTCCGGAACGACCAGCCCCACCACTGGCGGGACGACCACCGGAACCTCGACGACCACTTCGTCGACCGGGACGACCAGTTCAAACACGACCCCGACGGGGACCACCCCGCCGGGCGATCCGGTGTTGCTCTACGCCGTGCGGCACTGCGAGAAGGATGAGGGTGACGATCCCGGTCTCACGAAGGAGGGGCAGGAGCGGGCAGAGGCGCTGGCCGAGGTGATGGCCGAGGTGCCCCTGGCTGCGATCTACGCCACCGAGTACCGCCGCACCCAGGAGACCGTTGCGCCCACCGCGGAGGCGCAGGGCCTCGACGTGAGCATCGACATCGATCCCGAGGGCGAGCTGGCTGCGCATCTCCTGACCACCCACCCCGGCGAGGTGGTGCTCCACGCCGGGCACTCGTTCACGCTGCCGGACCTCTTCACGGCCCTGGAGCTGGACGAGGTGGAGGGCTTCGAAGGTGTCGACGGCTACGGGCAGCTCTGGATCATCACCGCGGACGCGGCGGGCGGGCGGTCGGTGGAGATGTCTCACTTTGGCGAGAAGTGAGATCATTCCGATGGTCGAGGTTGAACGCCGAATATCGTCGCATCAGCGGGGGCCGGGACGCCCCAGACCCCCCAGAATCGCCCCCAACCTCTACCGTTCGGCGGGCTTGGGCGGCGCCAAACCAGGGGGCTGAGCGACGCAGATCGGGCCGCCGGGGTTAGGCCGCTCCAGAAAAACCCCTATCCACCCTCGACGCGGATGCGCGTCGCCC
>CAYXGP010000016.1:0-61688 GCA_964464515.1 uncultured Enterobacterales bacterium | reverse complement strand
CTCGGCCTGCGAGGCCCCGGGTCCACTGGCGTGCGTCGCCTGCGCGGCCCGGCTCAAAGTCGTATCTGGCCCAAATCAAGAGACAGGGTTCGAGAGCGTCGCACGATGGTGGGCGATGTGCATCCGCGTGGGACCGCCCTCAGGTCGAGGGGGGAGATTGCTTTTCTTGGAGCGGCCAAGGCCGCTTGACCCACCAGCTTCTGAGCTCTGGCTGCTTCTGGGGCTGCTGAGCCTTGGCGGGGCCTCTCGCTCAGAAAGGACCCCCTCCTCGATCTAAGGACCCTCTGCCCCGAGCTGCGAGGTCGCGACCATCGACACACCGACGATGTGGGAGAGCTGGGCCCGGAGCTGCTCGATGGCGTGGGCCACCCGCTCGCGATGGCGAGGATGGTGCGAGATGGCGATCGTGACGAGATCGAGTCGCTGGACCACTGGAAGCTCGGCGGCCTCGGACAGGAAATCCACGGCCTCTCCGCAGGTGACGAAACGATCGTCGGGGTGCTTTGCTGTGGCCCGGAGGATGAACTCCCACAGATCGTCCGCGAGGTCGGGACGACGAAGGCGGGGATCAGGCATGGGCGTTGTCAGGTGTTTGCGCAGCAGCTCTGGCAGCGTGGCGCCGTCGAACGGCACCTCTGCGGTGACCAGCTCGTAGGCCATGATGCCCACACTGTATAGATCTGAGCGGCGATCGAGCGTGCGGCCGAGGATATGCTCCGGCGCCATGTAGTACGGGGTTCCCAGGCGCTCGGTGGGGCGGGAGTCGGGATCGTTCGTCTCGACGGCGATGCCGAAGTCGAGGATCTTGGCCCGGCGACTGGACGTGAAAAACACGTTGGACGGCTTGATGTCGCGGTGGAGCAGGCCGTGATCGTGGGCGAACTCCAGCGCGGAGCAGACCTCGATCAGGATCTTGCGGATGGTGTCGAAGGCCATCGGCACCTCCGGATCGATCATCTCCTCGAGCAGCGTACCCCGCAGGCGCTCCATGATGATGAAGTGCGTGCCGTAGGCTGCCTCGGTGTCGATGACCCGGACCACGTGGTCGTGCTTCAGGCCCGCGATGAGCTGGGCCTCCCGCTTGAATTTGTCGGCCATGCTGGGGTGCGAAACCAGCGAATGCGAGAGCATCTTGAGGGCGACCTTCTGCCCCAGCTCTGGCTGGACCCCTTCGAACACCGTCGCTGCGCCGCCAGAGCCGAGCCGTCCGGTGATGCGGTACTTACCCACGCTGGTGATGCCATCGGTCTCAAGAAGACGACGCCCCACCGCCTCGGTCAAGAAGCTCGCCACGGCCGGCTGATCGGCCACGAGCTGGTTGAAGCCCGCGCGATCGAGGCGCTTGCAGCGCGCGCGGGTGGAGGCCACGACCGACGCGGAGCGGACGTCCTTGGTGACCAGCGCCATCTCGCCGAACACCGCAGGAGCCTCGAGGTGGGTCTCGAACTGGACCTCACCATCGTCGGTGATCTCGATACGGATGGCCCCCTCATCGAGGATGAACATCTCGTCGCCCGGATCGCCCTGTTGGATGATGACCTCACCAGGCGCGAACGCCTGCTCCGCCATCACCTGATCGAGACCGGCGATGGCATCGGATGACATCGCTTGAAAGATATCCAGCAGGCTCCAGTGGGGGATGTTCTGGCCGTTGGACATGTCACTCTCTTCCGATGTTCGTTGCAGGGAGCGGCGAGTACACCGAGATCACACGCCTGTATATCCAACCGGGGCCGCGGCTGCAGAGCCTATCCGGAGACAGTCCCGGGTCGGGAGCGGTGGATGATCACCTCGACCGGCTCCGGAACGCCGACAGGCCGAACGAGGAGCCGCACACCCACCTCTTCGCTCACCTCCAGCGACCAGGCAGGGCCCCCCGTGTGATCGAGGAGCCCGCGGCTGGCCTGGGCTTCAAGGAATCCGGAGAGCGTCGCCCGGATCGCGTCGAGGGGGGCCGGCCCCGCCCGTCCCGCCCAGACCATCCCGGCGCTGAGCGAGCGCGCCAACAGCAGCCACGTGCGCCGACCGGCCACGCGCGCCCACTCCGCCTCCTGTGCTGTCGTACGCTCACCGAGGACGCGGATCCCCCGTCCAGGCACCCGAACCAGCGGGTTCACGCCTGCAGCCCGCGCAGCGGCCTGCGCCTCCGCGTCCAGCGCGCAGGCGGGATCCACCGCTGCGCCGATGGAGAAACCATCGGAGGGCAGGGTGATCCCATCGGAGCAGGAGTCGTCGATGCGCGCCAGCATGCCCGCCACGTGACCGCTGGGGGGCGCCAGGATGTAGCGCTCAGAGAGACGGGTGGAGGCCGGGTTGGCCACCCAGAGCCAGGGGCCATACACCGCGCCGAAGCCGCCAGCGTCGGTGGGTCCCTGCGCGCACCCCGCGAAGGGCTTCGGCGCGACCTCCGCAGCGCACATCAGCCCCGGGGAGGGCCCCTCAACCGGCTCATCGGGGTCATCCGGCTCGTCGGGGGCCGCGAGCGTCGGCGCCGACTCCAGGACGGCGAACAGGTCGCCACGCCCCTCGGGCCCGGCGTACTCAAGGAGGGCTGCCTGCCACTCCGCGCCCAGGCCCGGCGCGCAGATCATCGCCACCCGCTGGAGGGCGCCGAACGCGACGTGTAGCGCCGCGCAGCGATCGTCCGGCGCTGTCATCCGCAGGGCCACCTGGGCCACCGAACCGCCGCTCTCGAAGAACCCCGCCAGCGCCAGCTCGAGCCGCTGCACTCCGCCGAGCCTCCGCAGCCAGCGCTCCCACCCGCTGCGGTGACGTTCGGGGACGTCGTCGATGATCTCGCCGGCGCGGCGCTCTGCCCGCGGTCTGTCTCCGAGCCGCTCCTGAAGTACCGCCATCAGCAGGCGCTCGACGAGATCCGTGATGTGCGCGGTCCAGCTGCTGAGATCGTCGAGACGCAGTGACACCTCCCGCGTGACGGCGTCGAGGCGTTCGAGCGACAGCGGCACCTCACCAGCGCCGAGCAGGCTGCCACGCGAAGTGGTCAGGACCCAGCGCTCTGCAGGACCACCGGGCTCCTTCCACCGGACCTCCGCTTGATCACCGACGACGTGGAGCGTCGCCGAGGTGATCCCCAGGAGGCCGAAGAAGCCCGTCTCGTGACTCGACGTCAGGGGAACCGGGCGAGCGTTTCCGGCCAGCCGCGTTCGGCCTCCGGTTCGATGGGCGCTGGACATCGTCCCTCCCTGCACGTCGCGTGCCCTAACCGAACCTCGGACCTGATCAGATCAGGCAGATCAACCAGATCAGGACTCCCCGTCGGGCGGGGTGAGGTCGGGGACCCCCGCGCGAAGGTCACCGGCGTAGAAGCGCGCGAGCTGCTCGGCGAGCTTCACCGCCTCGGGATCGGTGGCAGGCGGCGCGGTGGGTTGGAGGTGCAGGTAGAGATCGCCGGAAGGATCCCCCGGCACGCCCCGTCCGCGGAGACGCAGCTTGCGGACGCCGCGGGTGTCGGGCGGCACTCGCACCCACACGCTCCCCGTGGGGGTCGCAACCTGGACGCGCGCGCCGCACATCGCCTCTGACAGCGAGATCGGTACGTCGAGGTGGAGATCCGCGCCGTCTCGGCGCAGACCGGGCTGGTCACGGATTCGTATCCGCAGCAGCAGCGCTCCCGGCGCGCCCCCCGCCTGGCTCCGCCCCTTGCCGCGCAGCCGAATCAGCCGGCCGTCCTCCACACCCGCGGGGATCTTCACCCGCCAGCGCTCATGCCCTGACGAGACCACCCTGCTGGCCCCGTGGATGGACTCCACCACATCGATGTCGATCGACTGCTCGATGTCAGCCGAGGGTGGCGCTCTGCCAGGGGAGCCCCCCCCCGGAAAGCCGCCGCCAGGAAACCCACCCGAGAATCCACCGCCACCCGGAAAGCCACCGGCGCCCGGAAAGCCGCCTCCGCCCGGGAAGCCGCTCGGGCCTCTCGCGGGGCCCCTGCCAGCGCCGCCGGGAAACGGGCCCCCCGTTCGACCACCCAGGATGGAGCCTAGAAGATCTCCCAGATCGACTCCCCCCTGAAAGCCGCCGGGCATTCCGCCCCCACCGCCAGGCATTCCGCCCCCACCCCAGCGCCGCGCCTGCTCCGCGTCGAAGCCGGGCTTGAGCGAGATTTCGCCGAATTCGTCATAGGACGCGCGGCGACTCTTGTCGCTCAGGATCTGATACGCGGCGCTGATGGCCTTGAATCGCTCGTGGTCCTTCTCGTCCTCGGAGACGTCGGGATGGTACTTGCGAGCCAGCTTCTTGAAGCGCGTGCGGATCGCGTCCTGGTCTGCGCTGCGGGGAACGCCAAGGATGCTGTAGAGATCGCGCATGATCGAACCGATTCCCAGAGCGGATGCGGCGTAGCCTGTGCGGGGACGACTCGTGCCCGCCCGCGAGAGTGGGTAGACTGGTCCGTAGCATGTCCGACATCACCACACAGCTCCGAGAGCTCGCCTCCCTGGTGAAGGAGGGGTTGCTTACAGTCGAGGAGTTTCACCAGCAGAAGTCCCGCCTGCTCGGACTCGGGGGAGGAGCGCCTCCCGCCGCGGCGCCGCTGGCGCAGCCCGCCGCCGGCTACGGACCATCGGCCGGCCACGCGCACCGAGACGCCTCTGCCTCGTTCTCGCCAGCCGTCGCTCAGCCCGGCGGGTACAACGCCGGCACCAACCCCTACCCTCAGGGAGGTGGCCAGCCCCAGTACGGTCCGAACTCAGCGCCCTACACCCCGCAGAGGCAGAACTACGGTCCGGCCAGCACCAACTATCAATCACAGAGCGGGTTCCAGCAGGGAGGAGCGCCCACCAATCCCTCCTACAACAGCGGCAGACGCACCTACAACCAGGATGCCTCCTACGCCAACGGTGCCCGCTCTCACGACAGCGGAGGCTATCCGCCCAACGGCCGGCAGTACGACGGCGGAAACTACAACAGCGGCCGCTCCTACAACAGCAGCACACGCTCCCACACCAGCGGTGGTCGGCAGTACAGCAGCGGGAGCGGCAGCGGCAACGCCATCGGCCCCCGCAACCACCACGTGCCGCTTCCGGAGCGGGTGGGCTCCTACCGCATCCTCGAGGAGCTGGGTCGGGGCGCCATGGGGGTGGTCTACCGCGGGCGCCACCTGATCGAGACGATGGCCCAGCGGCAGGGAGGCGACATCGCGCTCAAGCTGATGCTGCCGCATCTCGCCGCCGACGAGATCTTCCGCTCGCGCTTCGAGGCGGAGGCGCGCCACGGACTCGATCTGGATCACCGCAGCGTCGTCAAGACCTTCGAGGTCCTGCTCGACGGTGACACGCTCGGGCTCGTCATGAGCCTCGTGCAGGGGCGGCCGCTCGCCGCCATCAAGCAGGCCGCGGGCCTGCCGCTCAAGTCGGTCCTCTCGCTCATCCGTCCGCTCGCCGACGCCCTCGACTACATCCACGACATGGGCGTCGTCCACCGCGACCTCAAGCCCGAGAACATCCGCGTTCGATCGGATCGCACGCCGGTCATCCTCGACTTCGGCATCGCCAAGGACGCGCAGACCAGCTCGCTCTCCCGCACCGGTACGGGCCTGGGCACCGTGGCCTACATGGCCCCCGAGCAGTACGTCGACGCCTCCAAGCGGGTGGGCCCATCGGCCGACCGCTACGCGCTGGGCATGATCACCTACGAGCTGCTGTCCGGGCAGCTCCCGTGGGACACCGATCGCTCCGAATTCCAGGTGCTGACGATGAAGGCTACGGGGGACGTGCGTCCCCTGGCAGAGGCCGTCTCCGGTCTCCCCGACCACGTCATCGCGGCCATCACCAGGATGACCTCCATCGAGCCCGGTGGGCGGTTCCGCACGTCGCAGGACTTCATCGACGCGCTGGAGGCGTCCGCGCCCGGCGCCCCCACGGCGCCGCCGCCGGTCCCCGACGACATCCGCTACCACTACCATGGCCCCCTGGGCCAGAAGGAAGGCAAGGCGGCCGAGGTGGTGGCCTGGATCCAGAAGGCCCCCGCCAAGCGACACCTGCTGTGGCGGCCCGGCTGGACCAGGTGGAAGCGCTGGCAGGAGGTCGCCGAGATCGAGGCGCAGATGATGAGCCGCCCGCCGCCGGTCCCCAGCTCCGCTCCGGTCGCTGCGGCGGATCCGGGCCCCGGGGCGCAGCGCGTTCAGGGCGGCGCCTGCCGCATGCTGCGCGTCGAGGCGGGCACGTTCTGGATGGGAGCCGGCGACTCCGACGACGACGCTCGGGCCAACGAGCGCCCGCGTCATCTGGTGCAGGTCTCGCTGCCCTTCCTGTTGGCCGAGGCGCCGGTCACCCAGGCGCTCTACAAGGCCGTGGTCGGCGAGACCCCCAGCCGATTCAAGGACCGCACGGGCAGCGATCAGCGACCGGTCGAGGGTGTGAGCTGGTTCGACGCCATCACCTTCTGCAACAAGCTCAGCGAGATGGATGGCCTGAAGGCGGCCTACATCGAAGATCAGAGGGAGCACACCAGCGGCGGGGGCTTTCTGGGCTTTGGCCGGCGCGACGCCATCCGGGTGTGGGCCTGGAACCGACGCGCCGACGGCTACCGCCTGCCCACAGAGGCCGAGTGGGAGTACGCCGCTCGCGCCGGCGACAGCACGGTGTTCGCCGGCGCGAATCGCCTCGACGACGTCGGCTGGTTCACCGCCAACAGCAGCGGCAGCACGCAGCCGGTGCGCCGCAAGCAGCCCAACACCTGGGGCCTGTACGATCTCAGCGGCAACGTGATGGAGTGGGTGTGGGACTGGTACGGCGAGTATCCCTCCGGCACCGTGAGCGATCCTCCCGGCCCCCGCGCCGGCACCAACCGCGTGGTCCGCGGAGGGGCCTGGAACCTCACCGTCCGCAGCGCACGGGTGGCCTTCCGGGGGCGCTTCGCGCCAGATCGCCGCGATGACTACCTCGGATTCCGCCTGGCTCGCTCGGTGTTCTCCTCGCGACCGCAGCGCGGCTCCGGTACCGTGGACCCCAGGCATCGCTGAGCCCCTGTGACGTCCACACCAGCGCGTCCTCGGCGAACAGGGTTGACGTGTCCATGGTTTGTGGGGTGAGGTAGCCTTAGAGGGTATCGGCTGGGCGACAGGAGGATGGGCCGGTGGAAGTCGAAGAACGCGACGCAGGAGAGTACGGACTACGCATCGGCGACATGCTGGCGATCCTCCAGCAGAACTGGAAGTGGGTCGTCGCGGCGGTGGCGGCCTGCATGGTCGCGGCCACCGGGTACTACTTCCTGGAGACGCCGATCTACGAGGCCAAGGCCATCGTTCAGCTCACCACGATCTCCGGCCAGGAGATCAACATCGATCGAGTCTACGAAAACGACGTCTTCAACCGAACCCAGCGCGAGACGTTCCTCAAGACGCAGAAGGGCGTCCTGAAGAGTCGTAAGTTCCGTCAGAAGGTCGTCGAGGCCTACGAAGAGCTGTATCCTGA
The DNA here is from genome assembly GCA_964464515.1 of uncultured Enterobacterales bacterium. Taxonomy (GTDB): domain Bacteria; phylum Myxococcota_A; class UBA796; order UBA796; family UBA2385; genus CAYXGP01. Next base: position 54,255 of record CAYXGP010000016.1, on the reverse strand, counting down.
GGACACCGCTTTCAGCCTTGAGGCAGGTGGAATCGGCAAGCTCGGCAAGGACATGGAGATCGACGCCAGCAGCAAGAGCGAGCTGATCAACATCATTGTCCGCTCCGAGGAGCACGCCCGCGCAGCCAATCTCGCCAACCTCATCGCCGACCTCTACGAAGGCAACAACCGCGCAAACTCCCAGGACGACGCCGAATCGGCACGAACCTGGCTCGGTTCGCAGATGAAGGACTACGAGAAGCGCATCGAGGCCAGCCAGACCAGGATCATCGCGTACCAGCGCGCGCACAACCTCCCGCCCTCCGATGAGGCGGTCAACGGCCTCAAGCGCCAGCTCACCGCGCTGCAGGACGCTCGCGCCCAGGTCTCCGCGGAGCGCATCCAGCAGGACTCGCGGGTGCGCACGCTCATCGAGCTGCGCGCGCAGGGCGACTACGCAGCCCTGGCCCAGAACGTCAACTCCCAACTCATCGATCTGCTCACCGGCGACCGCGCCAAGGCCCTGGCCGCGCAGGCCCAGATGGCCTCGCGGTACGGCGCCAAGCACCCCGCGCTCGTGCAGCAGCGCAGCCAGCTCGTCGAGCTGGAGGCCGAGCTGAACCGCGAGCTCGATCGCACCCTGGCTGCCCAGCGCGCCCAGCTCGACGTGCTCGAGGCCCGCGAGCTGGATCTCCGCGCCGAGATCGGCCTGCTGGAGCAGAAGATCCTCGACGTGATGCCCAAGGAGGCCGAGTTGAGGCGCCTGCGGGATCAGCACGATCGCGATGTGGCGTTCTATGCCTCGCTCGCCAAGCGCAACAACGAGCTGGAGCTCGCTTCACAGACGCAGCTCAGCAACGTCCGCATCGTCGACTACGCACAACAAAAGAACAACCCCACCCCGGTCGAACCCCAGCCCAAGCTGGTGTACGGCTTCGCCGCGCTGGCCGGCCTCGGCCTCGGCATCGGCGGCGTGCTGGCACGCGATTTCCTCAACGACTCGATCAGCACCGCGCTCGATGTCGACACGCACCTGCGCGTACCCTATCTGGGGCTCGTCCCGGCTATCGACGACGTGGTGGAGCGCTCGGAGATCGCCCTCTACACCCACATCAACCCCAAATCGGTCGCAGCCGAGACGATGCGCTCCGTCCGCACCGTGTTGGAGATGAACCCCCACGCGTCCCACCTGCGCCGCATCCTGGTGACCAGCGCTACCGCCGGCGAGGGCAAGACCTGCCTGACTGTGCACCTGGGCATCGCGTTCGCACGTCTGGGCAAGCGGGTGATCATCGTAGACGCCGAGCTGCGCCACCCCAAGCTCCATCAGATCTTCCAGATCCCCCGCGAGAACGGCCTCTCGGCGGTGCTCGACGGTCTGGATCTGGACGCCGCCATCCACCAGACGGAGGTGCCCAACCTCCACGTGCTCCCGGCCGGCGCGGGCGGCGAGCGCTCCAACGAGCTGCTCGCCTCCGTATACCTCACCGAGGTGCTCGAGAGCCTCGACCAGCGCTACGACCTGTTGATTCTCGACACCCCTCCGGCGGGCATGGTCCCCGACGCAGCCATCCTCTCCAAGAGCGTAGATGGCGTGATCATGTTGGTCCGCGAGAACCGCACCTCGCGTGAGAAGGTGCGGAACACCTTGCAGATCCTCCAGCAGGTCGGCGCGCGGGTCCTCGGTGTGGTGCTCAGCGGCGTCGATCTCACCCGCAACCAGAACCACCCGTTCGGCGACTACGGACACGACGGCGGCCGCGACGACCGCGAGGCTGCAAAATAGCCCCTCGTGCGGCGAGAGTACCTGGAAACGCACAGAATACCCGGATCGCACAGATTACCCGGATCGCACGGACGACAGGGTTCGTGGTAAACCTTGAGAACAAGATGAGGTGAGTCCATGCGCTTTCCAGCGCGCATGAAGATGGTCACGATGCCGTTGCTCCACGATGTGTTCGTGGCCGGGCTGTCGTTCATCGCCTCGATGTACCTGCGCCTGGGCACGAACCCCCTGGAGTACCGCGACGATCCTGCGTACGTGCTCACCCACGCGCTGGTGTTCGCTGTCATCGCTGCGATCGTCTTCGGCCTGTCGCGACAGTACCGAATCGTCTGGCGCTACACCTCGATGGACGACCTGTTCACGCTCGTCAAATCGAGCGGCGTGGTCGTCGTGCTCTTCTTCCTCTCCGTCTTCGCGCTCATCCGCGGCGATAATCTCCCTCGCACTCTGATCGTCCTCAACTGGCTCGTCCTCTTCATCTTCCTGGCCGCCCCCCGCTTCACGTACCGCTTCATCAAGGAGGGACGCGGCGGCGGCTGGGGAGGTGCCGACGGGCGCATCCCCGTCCTCGTGGCCGGCGGAGGTCTGGGAACCGAGCTGTTCATCCGTGCGATGGGCGCCGACGGCTCGTCGCCCTACCGCGTCGTGGGGATCCTCTCCGCTCACGAGCAGAACGTCGGCTTCCGGATGCACGGCATCGAGGTCAAGGGCACCATCTCCGACCTCGAGAAGGTGATGGCCGGCTTCGAGGGCAAGAAGAACTCCCCACAGCGCGTCATCATCAGCGACGACAAGCTCAGTGGGCCCGCCGTCGGAGCCCTCCTCGAGCGCAGCGGGCAGGTCGGCGTCAAGCTGTCCCGCAGCCCCAAGCTCACCGAATTCAAGGGCAGCGATCACGCGCTGCCGACGATCCGTCCCATAGCCATCGAGGATCTCCTCAACCGACCGGTCGCCCAGCTCGATCGCGAGGGGATGGCGCGCCTCATCGAGGGCAAGCGGGTGCTGGTCACCGGCTCCGGCGGGAGCATCGGCAGCGAGCTGGTCCGCCAGATCTGCGCCTTCCGACCGGCCCACATCACGCTGGTCGACAACTGCGAGTACAACCTGTACGCGATCGACATGGAGGTCAGCGAGAGCTTCCCCGAGCTGCCGCGCTCCCCGGTTCTGGCCGACGTTCGCCACCAGAGCCGCATCAGCCGCATCATGGGCGCCACGCGGCCCGAGCTGGTGTTCCACGCCGCGGCGCTCAAGCACGTGCCGATGATCGAGCTGAACCCCAACGAGGGTGTGCTCTCCAACGTGCTCGGCACCCGCAACATCGCCGAGGCCTGCCGGGCCAACGGCGTGCAGATGATGGTGATGATCTCCACCGACAAGGCGGTCAATCCCACCAACGTGATGGGCGCCACCAAGCGCGTCGCCGAGGCGTACTGCCAGGCGCTGGACATTCTGGAGCAGGAGCGGCCCAGCGCCACCCGCTACGTCACGGTGCGCTTCGGCAACGTTCTGGGTTCCACCGGCTCGGTGGTGCCGCTGTTCCAGAAACAGATCGCCCGCGGCGGGCCCGTGACGGTCACCCACCCACGGATCACCCGCTACTTCATGACCATCGCCGAGGCCGTCGAGCTGATCCTCCAGGCATCGGTGCTGCGCTGCGCCGATCCCCGCGGCAACAGCGGCAAGATCTTCGTGCTCGACATGGGCGAGCCCATCCCCATCCTCTCGCTGGCTCGCCAGATGATCCGCCTGTCGGGGCAGGTGCCGGGCGAGGGCATCAAGATCGAGTTCACCGGGCTGCGGCCGGGAGAGAAGCTCAACGAGGAGCTCTTCCACGCCGCCGAGGAGCTCGTGCCTACCGGCGTCGGCGGGATCCGCCTCGCGGCGCCGCGGGTCACCGGGTACGCCATCCTCACGTGGACGATCAACCGCCTGATCGACGTCGCCTATGAGGGCCGCACCGACGAGACCCTCCGACGCATCAAGCTCCTGGTGCCGGAGTACTCCGGGTACCAGATCGAAGACGAGGGAGACATCTCCGAGGCGGGGTAGGCCGCCTTCGGTCCGACCTGGATGGGCCGAGGGGTACCCCCGACTGAGAAGTGAGCCACACGGCGTGATACGCGGGCCGGGTCCAGACACCCCGGGGTTCGTCGCATGCCACGACACACTCTCCCACGGCATACTCTCCCACGGCACAATGTCCTCGTGTCCTCTGCCGGTCGCCGGGTCGCCCTGTTCGACCACTTCGCGCACGCCCTGACCGACCTCGGCCTCGACGGCGACGTCTTCGCCGCCGACATGTCACGGACCGCGCCGGTCTTCCAGCGAGCCGCCCGCGGGTTCATCGTGCCGCGCTGCACAGCCCCGGAGTTCATCCCCCGGATGCTCCAGATCTGCCGCGACAACGACGTCAAGCTCGTCATCCCCACCATCGACACAGAGCTGATGAACCTGGCACGCCACCGCGAGGCGTTCGCGGAGATCGGCACGCTGGTCGCGATCTCCTCCCCGGACACCATCCGGATCAGCAGCGACAAGGTGCACACCTGGGAGTGGCTCACCCGGCACGGCTTCCCCACCGTTCGGCAGGCTACCCCGGAGCAGGTGCTGGCCGACCGCGACGCCTGGCCGCTCCCGCTCGTCGCCAAGCCCGCCGGCGGCAGCAGCTCCATCGGCCTGATGCGCGTCACCGACCACGACGAGCTCATCGGCCTGCCCCCCGAGAAGCGCTACATCGTGCAGAGCATGGCCCCCGGCATCGAGCTGACCATCTCCGCGTTCATCGATCGCTCGGGTCGGTGCCAGATCGCGGTGCCGCGTCGTCGCCTGGAGGTCCGCTCGGGGGAGGTCTCCAAGGGCATCACCGTCAAGAGCGACGCCATCGAGTCGCTGGTGAAGCGGATGTGCGAGGCGCTGCCCGGCGGCTACGGCCCCGTCAACTTCCAGCTGTTTCACGATCGCGCGTCCGGGCAGATGCAGGTCATCGAGCTGAACGCGCGCTTCGGCGGGGGCTGCCCGCTGGCGATCACCGCCGGCATGATCTCTCCCACCTGGCTGCTGGAAGAGACACTCGGTCGCCCGCTCACCGAGCCGGCGACGCCCTGGCGCGGCGGACTGGTCATGCTTCGGTACGACGATGCCGTCTTCGTCGATCACACCGCCGCTGGCCTCACCGCCGACGGCTGGCCTGCCTGAGCGACCCCGCCTGAAAGCGGCCCTGCCTGAAAGCGGCCCTGCCTGAAAGCGGCCCGCTTCATGCCTGGCGACCCGACCGGATCAAGAGAGGTTTCGATGCCCGACTTCTGCGTCGTCTTCGATGTCGACGACACGCTCTACCTGGAGCGCGACTATGTGCGCAGCGGCTTCGCGGCGGTAGGTCGCTGGCTGGCCGAGCACAAGGACGCCCCCGGCTTCGGTGAGCTGGGCTGGCGACTGTTCTGCGAAGGGGTGCGCGGCCGCACCTTCAACATCGCCCTGCCCCAGATCGGGCTGCCCGACAGCCCCGAGCTGATCCGCGAGCTGGTGGGGGTCTACAGGGCCCACACGCCCGATATCTCGATGCTCCCCGACGCCGCGGCGGCCGTCGCCCACACCCGCGACGAGGGGCTGGCGATGGGGGTGGTCACCGACGGCCCGCTGGCCTCGCAGGAGGCGAAGGTCCACGCCCTGGGCGTCGATTGGATCGACCCGGTGATGTACACCTCCCGGCTGGGTCCCGGAAAGGGCAAGCCGCACCCCGAGGCCTTCCGTCGAATCGGGGAGCAGCACGGTCTGTCCGGCAGCAGGTGTGTCTACCTGTCCGACAACCCCAAAAAGGACTTCGGCGGACCGAAGCAGCTCGGCTGGCAGACCGTCCGCGTCCGTCGCGAAGGCGGGCTGCACGCGGAGCGCCCCAGCAAGGAAGACGTCGACATCGAGGTCACCGATCTGCTGGCCTTCGCCACCGAACTCCTCCCCATCTTGAGACAGCGAGCGCAGCGATGAGCGACCCCACGAACCATCCCCGAATCTGGATGAGCGTGCCCCACATGGGCGGCACGGAGCTGGACTACATCCGCGAGGCCTTCGAGACCAACTGGCTGTCCACGGTCGGCCCCAACCTCAACGCCTTCGAGGCGGAGTTCTCAGAGCGGATCGGCCTGCCGTCGCTGGCGCTGGGCAGCGGGACCGCCGGCATGCACCTGGGGCTGCGCCTGCTGGGCGTCGGCCCCGGCGACACCGTGGTGGTGCCCACCCTCACGTTCGTGGCCTCCGTGAACCCCGTCTGCTACCTCGGCGCGAAGCCCGTCTTCGTGGACAGCGATCGCGAGAGCTGGAACATGGACCCGGCGCTGTTCGCCGAGTGCATGCAGACACTCGCCGCGCGCGGGGAGCTGCCGAAGGCCGTGGTGGTCGTGCACCTGTACGGACAGTGCACCGACATGGACCCGATCATGGAGACCTGCGCGCGCTACGGCGTGCCGGTGCTCGAGGACGCCGCAGAGGCCCTGGGCACCACCTACAAGGGCAAGCCCGCCGGCAGCATCGGCGACGTCGGGATCTTCTCGTTCAACGGCAACAAGATCATCACCACCACCGGCGGCGGCATGCTGGTCGCGCAGAAGAAGGAGATGGTCGACAAGGCCCGCTTCTGGTCGACGCAGGCCCGCGATCCGGGCGTGGCTTACCACCACACCGAGATGGGCTTCAACTACCGGCTGTCCAACGTGCTGGCGGGCATCGGCCGGGGGCAGCTCGAGGTGCTCGATCTGCGGGTGGAGCAGCGGCGGGCAGTGGCCTTCCGCTACCGCGACGCCTTGGAGCAGATCCCCGGGTTCACCTTCGCGCCGCAGGCCCCCTTCGGCCTGCACACCAACTGGCTGAGCTGCATGCTGATCGACCCGGAGCTGGCCCCCATCGACCGCGACGCGGTGATCGCAGCGCTGGCGGCGGTCAACATCGAGGGCCGACCGGTGTGGAAGCCGATGCACATGCAGCCGCTGTTCGAGGAGATCGAGTGCTTCGGCGGCGACGTCGCGCGAGAGCTGTTCGAGACCGGCATCTGCCTGCCCAGCTCCAGCAGCCTCAGCCACGAAGATCAGGATCGGGTGATCGAGACGATTCAGCGCGCGTGCGGCGTCTGACTTCTCTGGGACGGCTGACTCCCGCGCCGCGCGAGACCGAAGCGGTTCAATCGAACGACCCCGCGAGCGTGCGGTTCCACACCCAACGGAACATGAGCCCCGCGGGGATGATCACCGCCACGATGGCCCACAGGCTCCACGTGAGCTGCGCCAGGGGCTGCTCTGGGGCCTGAGAGATGGCCCCGACGGTGATGGCCGTCAGCACCGCGATGGGAGTGAGCAGCAGCAGCACCTCGCGACACGCCGCCGCGGCGGTCGAGCCGGTGCCCACCAGGGCCAGCCCCACCACGAGCACCGCCACCGACGACGACGCCGCGGCCACCCCGACAGCCACGCCCGTGGCATCGCCGGTCTGCGCCGCGCCAGCCCAGCCGAGCCCGTAGCTCAGCACCAGGGCCGCAACCTGGAGGGTGATCAGAGCGTTGTGGCGGCGGATGGCGATCAGCGCGTTCTGCACCGCGTACCGCAGCGACACGACGGTCATCGACAAGATGAGCACATACGCCACCGGCAGCGCGGGCTCGTAGCGGGTGTACCAGAGCGTGAAGAAGGGCCCCGCCACCAGCGCGCCGACGGCCGCCGCGGGCGCAGCGGTGACCGCCGTGAGGCGCAGCGACAGCCGCATCAGCGCGCCGGTCTCCTTCCGACTGCCTCCCCCCCGCGCGAACGCCGCCAGGAAGCGCGGGTAGAGCACCTTGTTGAGCACCTTGGGAAGCGCGTAGATCATCGAGCCGAACATCAGCGCGATGCCGAAGTAGCCGGCCTGCGTGAGGTTGAGATCGTTGGTGATCACCTGGCCCGAGGTGTCGATCGCCACGGCCAGGAACGAGATGCTCATCAGCGGAAGGCCCTGGCGGATCTGGCCGGCGAACACCCCGTCGGGGAGCTGCGGCCGATCGTACGGCACCCGAAAGAACGACGCGACGGCCACCGCCGACAGCGCGCCCACGAAGCCCAGCACCATGCCGAGCACACCCCACAGCCAGCCCAACCCCACCACCAGCAACAGACCGAGCAGCCCCTTGGCGACGTCGGTGAGCGTGAGCAGACCGAACTCGCTGCGCACCCGGAAGATCATCTGCTGGTAGGTCTGGAACTGCTGCGCCAGGAGACCCAGCACCGCGATGCGCACCGCCCAGGCGTCGCCTGGTGACGCGGGCATCCAGTCACCCAGGGTTGCCAGCAGCACCAGCGCGATGGCGATGGTCGTGACGAACAGCCCGCCCCACAGCCCCGCCCGGCGCTGGCGATCGTGCTCCTCCCATCGCTCGGTGGCGGCCAGCCCCGGCAGCTCCCGGTTGAGCGTGGGCATGCTGCCCAGGTGCAGGTACAGCCCATACTGCCAGATCAGCTTGATGTTCCGCCACATGCCGTACTGGGCGGGCGAGAACAGCGCGGGGATGATGAGGCCCCGCAGCAGCCCGAACGCCTGACCGGCGAGGCTACCGGCGAGCATGTACGCCGAGTCGCGGGCGATCTTCTTGCGATCGCTCAACCCGCCTCCGCCTCGACGCAATTGAGGAAGCCGGTCCCCCAGGAGTCGATGGTGTAGGCCCCAACCATCGCCACCGACGCCCGCGCCACCGCCAGCCGGCGCTCTGCGGGCAGGCGCGACAGGCGCGACATCGCCGCGGCGATCTCATCGGGGCGGGTGGGCTCGAAGCCGAAGCCGTTGACGCCCTCCCGGCACAGCTCGGGGTAGCAGCCGCAGTACTGGCTCACCAGCACCGGGAGGCCCGCCGCCATGGCCTCGTTGACCACCAGTCCCCAGGGCTCGAAGGTGCTCGGAATGACAAAGGCCGAGGCCGCCGCCAGATGCCCCGGGACCGTCTGGTAGTCGGCCCAACCCAGCCACTCCACGCCGTCGCCGCCGAGAGGCTCCAGCGCCCCTCGCTCGGGACCGTCGCCGACGATGCGCAGTCCCCAGGCGCCGCCCCCCGCGCGGTAGCGCCGGTGGGCCTCCAGCAGCCGAGGGAGGTTCTTCTCGGGAGAGAGGCGGCCCACGTAGATGAACGCCGGATCGCGGGGGCTCGCGGGGTCAGCGGCGAAGTGGGGGTTGTCGATGACGTTACCCACCCGCCAGATGTGGTCTCCGGGTATGCCCAGCGTGCGGGCGTAGTCGCGGGCGCGCACTCCCGGCACCATCGCCGCCGAGAACAGCGCCCGGCAGATGGCGATCTTGGCCGCCTCGCGCCGTAGCCCCTTGCGCTGGCCCTCCGCGCCGCCGATGAGCACCAGGACGCGGGGCAGGCCACGCAGCCGCGCAGCCGCAGCCATGGCCCACAGGTAGGGCGAGTTGTAGCCGATGAAGACCGTCGCGTGCGGCCGGAGCCGCTCCATGTAGGACCGCGCGGTCTGCAGCAGCTCCATCCGGCTCGCCCCGGTGGCCTTCTCGCCGAAGGGCGCGTCGATCTGGAAGGCCAGCGCCGAGGCGTCGAAGGTCCAGGGGCGATCGTGCTCTTTCAGCGGACAGCGGACCACGTGGAGGTCGAGGCCGCGCTCGGCGAGCGCCTGATAGCGAGCGCGATGGTACGGCCCCAGGTTGGACGGACCGACCAGCACGACCCTCAGGGTCATCCGCGCCCCGCGCGTGTCCGGGGGGCTGCATGCTTGCGCGCCCAGATGTCCCGGATGAGCCGGATGTGCTGCTGACCTGCCGTCTCCTTGACTCGCGCGTGGAACGACGCCCGGCCGCCCGCGCTGAGGGTGTCGCGCAGCTCTGCCGATCCCAGCAGGCGCTCCAGGGCGCCGGCCAATGCAGGGGGATCGAGCGGGGGGACCAGCAGGGAGTCGTGGCCGTCGGTGAGCGTCAGCGGGATCCCCGCGACGGCCGTGGCGACCACGGGCAGCCCGAAGCTGGCGGCCTCGTCGATCACCCGGGGGAAACCCTCGCCGCCTGGGCGCGATGGGAGCACCAGAAGCGTGCTGGCCTGGTAGACGCCCGCCAGCTCCGTGGGCTCGTCGATGTAGCCCTTGACGTCCACCCGATCGATCACCCCGGCGTCGGAGAAGGCGCGGCGCAGCCACTCCGGCAGCGCCGCCGGTCCCTTGTGGTTGGCGTCCACCCCGCCGACCAACGCCAGGCGCAGATCGACGCCGCGCTCGCGCAGCATCCCCATCGCCGCCGCCAGATCGGACAGGCCCTTGCGCTCCTGGAGCGTTCCCACGAAGAGCACCTGCTGCGTGCCGCCCGCGGCCACTCCGGGGGCGTCGCTCTCGACCACCGACAGCATGGGCTGGGCCGGCTCGACGATGCCGCGGCAGTGGGGCTTCATCTTCTTGAGGTGAGCGCCGCTGCGGAACACCGCTGCGTCGCAGGTGCGCATCTCCAGCAGCTCGCTGACCTGCCAGTACCGCGCGATGGCCCGGTGATCCCCCGGCCGATTGAGCGTGTACTCGATCCAGTCGCTCTTGAGGTACATGATGTGGGCCTTGGCGTGCCGCCGGACCGCCGCCAGCCCCACCGGCCCCCCCGCTGCCGGGAAGATGTGGATCACCACCGGCACCTGACGGATCACATCTGACATCCGGCGGGCCATCTTCAGCATGCGGGCGGCTTTGCGCGCCTTGCCGAATCCACCCACGATGCGCATGGGCTCGATGCGGATCCCCGGGGACACCGGCGCGCGAAAGACCGTGCCGATCTGCTCGGCGTCAGCCTGCGCGGCGAAGAACACCACCCGCCCCAGTCCAGCGAGCATCTCATTGAGGTAGGTCAGGATGCGCGTCTGTGCGTACCAGCGGGTTCCATCGCTGGCGACCAGGCCGCCGCCGATCACGACGCAGCCTGGGATGGGAGGTGGAGCCATGCTTGCCGCTCTAACGCGGGGGCATCTTCTGAACCTCCCCATGAAGACGCGACCACAGCACGGCCGTGTGGTACCGACCGGTCAGGGACTCCTCCAGCACGCGGATCAGCTCTTCGAGGAGGAACAGCGCCGACGCGGCGTCGCGCCACGCGCGATCGGTGCGGCGCGGCAGGTGCTCGCCGACGTCCGACAGCTCAGCCGTCTGCAGGAACCGCTCGACGCGCTCAGCCAGCCCCGGCGGCGAGCCCGCGCCCAGGCCCCAGCGCAGGAGGTCGGCGTGCTCGTAGCGGCGGGCGCTGTACTCCCAGTCGGCGATGATCACCTCTCCGCGGCGGGTGTCGAACATCAAGTTGGCCGCCTGGAAGTCGCCGTGGCCGATGCACGTCCGCGCCCTCCCGAGGGCGGCCGCGCGATCGATCCAGCCCACCAGACGCGACTCCACGCCGTCGGCGTGAGACGGCTCGTCGTAGAACTCCACCACGCGCACCAGCAGCTCTCGCACCCGCTCGGCCTGTGACGTCGCGTACGCCTCGGCGTCGACCTCCTCCATCGAGGTCGCCGTCCACGCCAGCAGCTTGCCGAACGCCGACGCCATCAGGGCGCGGCGGTTGTGCCACGGCGGGCAGCGGGCGAGGTTGAAGCCGGAGATCAGGGGCTCCTCGAACCAGCGCCCCTCCGGATCGACCGCCGACAGCGGGTTGAACGGACCGCTCCGGCCCGGCCCGCGCACCCCGGCCTCGGTGGCGATGGCTCGGGGGTCGAAGCCCTCCTTGATCATCACCCGGCAGCGCGACCGCCCGAAGTCCACGATTCGCACGCGCTGGTTGCCCGGGATGACGATCTGCTCACCCGAGCCCGGGATCGCGGGCGAGACCGACAGGGTGGCCTTCGCGCGGAGCTGAAGCGCCGGGCCGCTGGCCAGGGCCGTGCCGAGGAGCCACTGCGCGGGAGCCCGCCAGGTCACTGCGGTGTACCGGAAGCTGTCGGCGAGGTAGCGGCGGACCGCCTTCGACACGCCGCGGGTGTACAGCGCGCTGAGCAGCGGCTGCTCGCGCCAGATCTGCTCCCCGCGACGCGGGGGGAAGGAGACGCGCACGGGCTTCCCCAGCCACGACGACCACCCGCGCTCCAGCGTCGCGGCGAGGATCGTCTCGAAGTCCTCGCGCCACCGCAGCTCCTCGGTCCTCACCGCGGTCCCTTCACCTGGGCTGCCTTCTTGTGGGCTGCCTTCATCTCGGCCTCGACCGTCTTGAACAACGTGACCATCTGCGCCCCGTGAGCCGAGACGGTGTAACGCTGCCGCGCCAGCGCCTGGTTGTGCCTCCCATAGGCCAGCGCCCGCTCCGGGTCGGCGGCCAGCCCGGAGATCGCCGCGTCCAGGGCGTCGATGTCGCCCACGGGCACCAGGTGGCCCCCGCGCCCCTCGTCGATCATCTCGGGGATCCCTCCCACCGGGGTGGACACCACCGGCATCCCGTAGTGCATGGCCTCCAGGATGGAGATCGGCTGCCCCTCGTACCGGCTGGGGAGGACGAACAGATCGGCGTCGGCCAGCAGATCGAGCTTGGGCGGGCCGAACACCGGCCCCAGCCAGCGCACGTTGGTCAGCCCGTGCTCCTCGCAGAACGCCTCGGGATCGACCTCGGTCCACTCGGTGCGACCGCCAGCGAAAAGGAACCGGAGCTCCTCACCCCGACCGGCGGACCGCCGCGCCACCTCCAGCACGTCCTGGTAGCCCTTGGAGGCCATGAGGTTGCTCAGGAACAGCACGGTTCGCACCGGCCCCTGCCGGGGAGGGCGCGACGCCGCGTGACGCTCCACGGCGATCTCCACCCCGTTGGGGATGACCACCAGGCGCTCCGCGGGGACCAGATCGGCGTAGTCGGACTTCAGGCGCTCGGCGAGGAGGATCACCCGCGAGGCGCGAGCGAGGGCCGCGGCTACCAGGCGCCGGAGTGGCGGCGGCGCGGCGTCGAAGGCTGGCCGAAAGCTCATACCGTGTACGTGCAGCACGACCGGCCAGCCCCGCCGATAGGCGATGCCCAGCAGCGGCAGATCGCGCAGGAACGACTGCAGGCTCTGACCGAGCTGGAGGTAGAAGATGATCGGGTGCCCCCGAAGCTCGCGCGCGGCCAGCAGGAGTCGCGCCGGCAGCGCGCCGACGTCGGCAGCCCTGCGCGCGATGGAGAGCCACTTGCGGCCAGTGTGGAATTCTCGGGAGATGTCCACCACCGCGTGGAGCACCCCTCGCTGCCCGAGCTGATCGAGGAGCATGCGGGTGGCGATGGACTGCCCCGCGATGGGCGGCGGACAGGACGCCACCACGACCACTCCAGCGTGAGGTGTCACCAGCCCCCCTCAACCGGAGCGCCGGGCGGGCGCCCGGGGCGGAGGGGGGACCTGACGGAGCTTCGGTCGGCGCGGCGGCGCAGCTCTCCGCGGAGGGATGGCCGGGTATCTGCTGAGCTTTCGCTGGGAGCGACCCATCTGGAGCGGTCGTCGGGTGCACATCAGGCCCACGATCAGCCAGTAGCAGATGCCCGAGGCCAGCACCACGTGGAAGAACGAGTGGACGGTAGCCGACATGACCGTGTACAGCGCCATCGCGGTGAACCCGGCCCCCCGCTTGCGATAGGAGTCGTCCCAGGACACGAAGGCCGCCTGCCCCTGCATCAGCAGGAAGAACATCGCCCCGGGTATACCGATCTCCACGGCCAGGTTGATCGCATCGTTGTGGTAGTTGAGCGACGCCACGCGGCCGATACCCGACGCGCGGATGGAGGGATCACCAAAAAACGGGTGCGCGATGAGGATCTCGGCGGCCTCTGCCCAGCGCTCCTCGCGCCCGAACCCCGAGACGTCTCGGCCGGAGTACAGCTTGGCCAGGTAGGTATTGACCAGCTTCTGGAGCACCAGGGCCACGCCCGACCCCACGACCACCGTGGTGACCGTCGTGAGGCGCGGCACGCGCCAATGATCGAAGAACTTGAACAGGAAGATGAGCATCGCGCCGATCAGGCCGGAGCGCCCCTGTCCCAGGATGATCCCCCAGGTCATGAGCCCCGCGCAGCCCAGGAAGAACAGGTTCGTGGGGTCGCGGAGGTTCTTCGTTCGATTCCAGCCGATCTGCGCCAGCGCCGAGGACATCCCCATGAGCAGGTACAGCGCGGCCGCGTTGGGGTTGTTGTGCAGCCCGTTCGGGCGCGGCTCCGAGGCCCAGCCCTTCGAGCTCTCCCGGAGCACCCCGCCGATGGAGTGGTCCTGCATCGCCCACTGGAGCACGCCGAACCCGCAGTCCACCATGCCGGCCAGCACGATCGCCTCCGACAGCCGACGCAGATCCATGTCGGAGAAGCGCGTCCCGCGCATCTTCGCCGTGAAGCAGACGACCGCGATGACGAAGGGGTTGCGCAGGTTGCCGAAGTTCCCCTCGAACATGAAGCCCGCGCCGACGGCCCACAGGAACAGCCCGACCCACCACACGTCGCCGAGGTGAAAGCGCACGGGCTTCTGGCGGGTGGAGAGGCGCTCCAGCAGCTCCAGGCCCAGGACGACGACAGCGCAGAGCACCGCCGCGGTCTGCCCCGTCCCAGGCACGCTACCGTTCGGGCCCAGGAAGGTGCAGTACAGCATCAGGCGATACATGCCGATGATGCGTCTGCGGCGCAGGATGAGCGCGCCGACCAGAAAGACAACCGGGAGCCAGAACAGCAAGCGGGCTAGCAGCGGATACATTCGCGGCGCCCTCCTGCGCTACCCATCATCCTCAAGGGTAGCCCGGCTGTGACAGCCGATGCGGAAGAACGTCGCGGCACATGTGCGACGATCTCCACCCGGCCGCGATAGTCTCAAGTAGTTTCCAGCGGAGCCCTTGCCGTGTCCAGCGCAAAGCTGCTTCGAGCGATCGTGCAAAACACCATGGTGCACCCGTCGCCGCTGCCCAACCGCGCGGCGGCGCTGGGGCGGTTCGCCTACCGGCAGCTCCACAAGCGGGTCACCAGCCGCACGCTGGTGTTCGACTGGGAGGGCATGGAGCTGGGCGTGCCGCCAGAGGGTGCGTCGGCAGGCGCGGCCTTCTACTTCGGGCGCGACGACTGGTGGGAGATGTCCTTCATCGAGCACTACCTGCGGCCAGGGGATCTCGCGCTCGACATCGGCGCCAACGTGGGGGTGTACTCCCTCTACCTGGCGAAGCAGGTGGGCCCGACCGGCCGGGTGCTCGCCTGCGAGGCCGACGCCACCAGCGCCCGGCACCTGCGAGACAACGTCGCGCGCAACTACCAGGCCCAGGTGGACGTGATCGAGGCCGCCATCGGAGAGCGAGAGGGCACCGTGCGCTTCCTGGGCGGCCTGGACTGCACCAGCCACATCTCCAGCGCGGATGAGGGCGGGACGCCGGTTCCGATGACCACGCTCGATGCGCTCGTCCCCGAGGGGCGACCGATGTTCGTCAAGGTGGACGTCGAGGGCGCGGAGGAGCGCGTGCTGATGGGCGCCACCCAGCTGCTGCGCGAGCGACCGCCGCTGGTGTGGCAGCTCGAGCTGCTCAAGCGGCTCGACCGCACACAGAACCTCGCGGTCATGCGCATCCTGCTAGCGCACGGCTACCGGGTCTACACGTATCGTCCCAGCACGCGCACGCTGCTGTCGTGGAGGGCCAGCGGCCGCCGGGGGCGAAACGTGCTCGCGATCCTCGATCCTGACGCCGTGCGGATCCGGCTGCACCAGACAGGCCAGAGCTGAAGGCTGGCCAGAGCTGGCGCTCAGCCTTCGCCGATGGCCGCCATCACCGCCTGATGCACGGCGTCGATCGACCCGTCGGCGTCGATCACCGTGGCGTCTGGGCGCTGCGCCAGCACCTGATAGGCCCGGAACCGCGCGTCCCGCACCTTCGGGGGGTCGGGGAACGGCTCCTGCTTGATCTCCATCCGCCGCAGCATCTCCTCGTGCGGGAGCATCATCACCAGCCAGAACGCGGGCGTGGGCGAGAGCGCGCGAACCCCGACCATGATCCCGCGGGTCTTCGCCTCTTGATCGGGGAACCGAAACGCGAGATCGAGCGCGGCGTCGTGTAGATAACGATCGCAGATGACGGTGGTGCCCATCGCGCAGCGCAGCCGCACCTTGACTGCACACTGCAGCAGGCTGTCGCCCAGCGCCGCGGCCTGCCACGCACCCGACACGCCCGGCTTGTTGAAGATCTCCTCGCGGGCGGTGGTCTCCTTCGCGCTGGGGAGCGAGCCGGGCCGCAGCCGCCGCGCGAGGCGCCGCAGGCCGTCCAGCTCCTTGGAGTAGCCAGGCCGAAACCAGCGCACCTGGACGCGGTGGCCCCGGGCGGTGAGCGCCTCTGAGAGCTTGCCGATCTGGGTGCTCTTGCCGGCGCAGTCCACGCCGGAGAAGGCGATCAGCGATCCGCGCGGGAGGGGGGCCATGGGGTCCGCAGACAGCCGTCGATGGTGAGAGAGGAGGGGGCCGGCATGGGAGGTGGTATCGGGCGTGATCGGCGGTGTCGAGTGAGGCCATGCGATAGGGTAGGCGCAGACCCGACCCCAGGGATCACTCATGACCAAGCGCGCGCTGATCACCGGCATCACCGGGCAGGACGGCTCCTATCTGGCTGAGCTCCTGCTCAACAAGGGCTACGAGGTCCACGGCATCAAGCGCCGCTCGTCTTCGTTCAACACCTCGCGCATCGATCACCTCTACCGCGACCCCCACGAGTCGGGCGTGCGGTTCTTCATGCACTACGGCGATCTGTGCGACGTGGCCTCGCTGCGACGAGTCCTGGAGAAGGCCGCCCCTGACGAGATCTACAACCTCGGCGCGCAGTCGCAGGTGCGGGTCAGCTTCGACATCCCGGTCTACACGTCCGACACCGTGGCGATGGGCGCCATCCGGCTGCTGGAGGCCATCCGCGACATCGGGCTGCCGGCGCGGTTCTACCAGGCGTCCAGCTCCGAGATGTACGGCAAGGTGGTGGAGACCCCCCAGAGCGAGACCACCCCGTTCTACCCGCGCAGCCCCTACGCCTGCGCGAAGGTCTACGCCCACCACATCACGCGCAACTACCGCGAGGCGTACGACCTGCACGGCAGCAACGGCATCCTCTTCAACCACGAGTCGCCGCGACGCGGAGAGACCTTCGTGACCCGCAAGATCACCCGGGCGGCCACGCGCATCAAGCTGGGTCTGCAGGACAAGCTGTTCCTGGGCAACATCGACTCCAAGCGCGACTGGGGATTCGCCGGTGACTACGTCCGCGCCATGTGGTTGATGCTCCAGCAGCCCGAGAGCGATGACTACGTGGTCGCGACCGGCGAGACGCACTCCGTCCGCGAGTTCCTGGAGCTGGCGTTCCGGTGCCTCGACATGGACTACAACGACTTCGTGGAGTTCGATCCGCGCTACCTGCGGCCCGCCGAGGTCGATCTGCTGCTGGGCGATCCCACCAAGGCCCGCGAGCAGCTCGGCTGGGAGCCCGAGGTCACCTTCCCGCAGCTCGTGCAGATGATGGTCGACGCCGACATGGAGCTGGCCCGGCAGGAGCGCACGCTTCGTGACGCGACATGAGGAGGCGAGACGCGACATGAGCGAATTCTGGAGCGGTCGCGCGGTCACGGTCACCGGCGGCTCGGGTTTCCTCGGCCGACACCTGGTTCGATCGCTGGAGGCACAAGGAGCCAGCGTCTTCGTGCCGCGCTCAGCCGACTACGACCTCGTCACCTGGGACGGCGTGTGCCAGATGTACGCCGATCACCCGCCCGACATGGTGCTGCACCTGGCCGCCGTCGTCGGCGGCATCGGCGCCAACCGCATGCACCCGGGGAAGTTCTTCTACGACAACCTGATGATGGGCGTGCAGCTCATCGAGCGCGGCCGGCAGGTGGGGCTGCGGCGGTTCGTGGCGGTGGGCACCATCTGCGCCTCCCCCAAGCACACGCCGGTGCCCTTCAAAGAAGACGCCCGGTGGCTCGGCGACCCCGCAGAGACCCACGCGCCCAACCGCCTGGCCAAGAAGATGCTGCTGGTGCAGAGCCAGGCCTACCGCGACGAGTACGGCTTCTCGTCGATCTACCTGCTGCCGGTGAACCTCTACGGCCCCGAGGACAACTTCGATCTGCAGACCTCCCACGTCATCCCGGCGATGATCCGCAAGTTCGAGGAGGCGCGGCGCGCAGGCGCGGCGCGGGTGGAGCTGTGGGGAGACGGCTCGCCCACCCGCGAGTTCTTGTACGTCGACGACTGCGCCCGCGGGCTGATGCTGGCCGCCGAGCACTACGACGGCGCCGATCCGGTCAACCTGGGCTCGGGCAGTGAGATCTCCATCCGCGATCTGGCCGAGAAGATCCGCGCGCTCACCGGCTACTCCGGCGAGATTCACTGGGACACAGACAAGCCCGGAGGGCAGCCGCGCCGCTGCCTGGACACCACGCGGGCCCGCGAGCGGTTCGGCTTCTCCGCCGACACCTCGCTCGACGACGGCCTGGCGCGCACGCTCGCCTGGTACCGCGATCACCGGCGCTTCTTGAACGAGACTACTTGACCAAGATGGCCTGACATGACCCCCGCCGACCTCATCGGCCCCGACCCCAAGGGGCTGCGCGCGCTCACCCTGCACGCGATGGCCTGCTCGCGCCGCGACGACCACCTGAAGGCGGTGCAGGCCGCCGGTCCGCAGCTCGCGTCCGAGTGGCTGGACTTCGCCGAGAAGAACGACGTGGGCCCCATCGTCGCCCACACGCTGCTGGAGGTCTGGGAGAGCGGCTTCCCCGCCGCCGATCGAGCGGAGGAGCTGTTCAGCGCCTCCGACCGTCGGATGCGCACCATGATGGCCGAGCTGGACCTCGTGGCCGAGCGCCTGTCGCGCGAGGGCATCGCCATGCTGGCCCTCAAGAACGCCGGCATCGCCCGCGGAATCTTCCCGATCCCCGGCCTTTGCCCCATGGGCGATCTCGACGTGCTCATCGATCGCGCGCGGTTTCGCGAGGCCCACGCCCTCGTGGAGGAGTGTGGGTTCAAGCTGGACAGCCGCGCAGAGATCGAAGAGGCCGAGGTCGAGGCTGGCCTGCACTCGGGCGGCACCGAGTACATCAAGCAGGTCGCCGGAGAGGAGGTCTGGTTCGAGCTACAGTGGCGCCCCATCGCCGGGCGGTGGATCCGCGCCGATCAGGAGCCTACCGCCGAGGAGCTGATCGAGCGCTCTGTTCCCATCCCCGATAGCTGCGTGCGGCTGCTGTCGCCGGTCGACAACATGCTGCAGGTCTCACTGCACACCGCAAAGCACACCTACGTGCGCGCGCCGGGGCTGCGCCTGCACACCGACGTCGATCGCCTGACGCGCTACGCCACGCCTGACTGGTCCGCCTACGTGGCGCAGGCCAGAGAGAAGCGTGTGTGCACCGCGGTGTACTACTCGCTGTTCCTGGCGACGGCGCTCTTGCAGACCGACGTGCCCGGATGGGTGCTGGCCGAGCTACGCCCGCCGGCCTGGAAGGAGGCCACCATGCTGCGGTGGCTGCGGCGCGTCGATCTCTTCTACCCAGACGACCACAAGTTCTCTCGCCCCGCGATGATGGTCTTCGCCGCCCTGATGTACGACGACGTCCCCGGCCTCATGGCCTCGGCGCTCGACACCGATCCCGAGAACCTCGGTCTGCGGCACCTGCCGGGCAACCTGCGTCAGGGCTTTCACCGCATGCGGGACATCACCACGCGGTACCAACGATGAACAGACGGCGACTCTCCATCCTGTCGTGCGTCGGCGGGGGACCGATGGCTCGCCTCTGCGCGGCCCTCGGCGAGCGCGGCGACGACGCGCAGACCTTCGCGGCGTTCACCCCGAAGCGCTGGCGCGACGCCATGTCGTCTCCGGCGGGACGACTGCGCGCGCGGCTGGAGGCCAACCTCCTGTTTCCGCTCCAGAGCCTCGGTCACGCGCTGGACGGCCCGGGCGGCCAGATTGTGCCCACCACCAACCCGTTCTTCTTGCCGCTGGTGCTGGTGGCGACGCGGCCCCTGCACGGCAAGGCCGTCATCCCGCTGGTCTACGACCTCTACCCGGACGCCCTGGAGGCCTCCGGGATGACCGATCCGGAGAGCGCGCTGGCGAAGCTGGGGCAGGCGGCGAACCGCTACTGGTTCTCTCGCGCCGACGGCGTGGTGTTCATCGGGCCGCGCATGGCCGAGCACGCCCGCGAGCGGTACGGCGAGCCGAAGCGCTGGACGATCCTGGAGACGGGCGCGCGGCTCTCGGAGTTCTCCCGCGAGCGGCTGGGCTCCCCGGAGCCGTCCACCGACCTCGAGCGCTGGTGCGCCGGCAAGGTGGTGCTGTCGTATGTGGGTAACATGGGGCGGGTCCACGACTGGGAGACGCTCACCGCAGCCATCCCCCAGCTGCTGGAGGCGCACCCCGGGGCTCCCATCGGCGTGGTGATCGCCGCGACCGGCCCCGGCGCCGAGGCCCTGCGCGACGCCTGGTCCGATCTGCCGGCCGACCGCGTGCGCTTCGAGGGTCCGCTGCCCGACCGCGACTGGGCGCGCCTGCTCGATCGCACCGACGTGGCGCTGGTCACCCTGGGCGAGGGCGCCGCCGAGACGTCCATCCCATCCAAGGCCTTCTCGGCGATGGCCGCGCGCAGCGCGCTGGCGGTGGTCGCGCCCCCCCGGTCCGACGTCGCGGGCATCGTGACGCGCCACGACTGTGGCGCCGCCGTGGCGCCGGGAGACGTCGACGGGTTGCTCGGTGCGCTGGGCCGCGCCGTCACCGATCCCGCGTGGCTGGAGAGCTGCAAGGACGCCGGCAGGCAGGCGGTCGCCGAGCGCTACGATCTCGACGTCCTGGCGCAGCGCTGGCAGGCGTTCTGCGACGAGGTCGCCGCTGGTCGTGAGCCGGGCTCCGGCTACCAGGCCGCCAAGCGGACGGTCGATGTGCTCGTCTCGGGCGGGGTGCTGGCCCTCACGTCGCCCGTCTGGGGTGGCGCGGCCGTCGGGGTCCGCATGACGATGGGCTCTCCGGTGCTGTTCCGACAGAAGCGACCCGGCCTGAACGGCGAGCCCTTCCTGCTCGCCAAGTTCCGCACCATGCGCGATCCGAAGCCCGGCGAGGAGGGCCCCGACTCCGACGGCAAGCGCATCACCCGGTTGGGCGCCTTCATGCGCAAGACCAGCATCGACGAGCTGCCCACGCTGCTGAACGTGCTCAAGGGCGACATGACGCTGGTGGGGCCCAGACCACTGCTCATGCGCTACCTGCCGCGCTACTCAGAGCGACAGTCCCGGCGCCACGAGGCACCCCCGGGCGTCACGGGCTGGGCCCAGGTGCGCGGTCGCAACAGCATCTCGTGGGAGGAGAAGTTCGAAAAAGACGTCTGGTACGTCGAGAACCGCAGCCTGCTGCTCGATCTGCGCATCCTGCTGGAGACCGCTGGCAAGGTGTTCGCGCAGTCGGACATCAGCCAGGAAGGGCACGCCACCATGCCCGAATTCATGGGCGCCGCCGTGGGGAGTGAGGCCCCGGCATGAGCGCCGGGCGCCTGGTGCTGGTGCTGTGCACCGAGCGATCGGGCTCGACGCTCCTGAGCGTGATGCTGGGCGCGCACCCCCGGGTGGTGGCCCCCCCCGAGCTGCACTTCCTGCGCTACTCCACGGTGGCGGACTGGCGGGTCGGCTCACCCAAAGCGAAGGCCAGTCTGGCGTGGCTCCGCGAGGAGCTCTCGCTGCCGGAGCCCCCCGAAAACTCCACGCCGGTCCCGCTGTACCGCGACTTCCTGGCCGCCGTCGGCCCCGAGCGCATGCTGGTCGACAAGAGCCCGGCCTACGCCCGCGACCCCGAAGCCCTGGCCCGCGCCGAGGAGCTCGCGCCGTTCTACATCTGGCTGGTGCGGCACCCGCTGGGGGTGGCCGCGTCCCGCATCGAGCGCCTGCACAAGACCCATCGCGAACACGACGGCAGCGTCGGCGGGCGACTGTACTCCCTGGCGTGGCGCGCGCGCGACAAGGTCGACGCCCGCACCGGCCGCGACGCTCGGCGGCAGGTCGCGTTCTGGACGCGGGTGCACAACGCGATCGCGTCGTTTCTGGCCGGGGTCCCCGCCGCGCGTCAGCACCGGGTCCACTTCGAGACGCTGGTGCAGAAACCCACGAAGACCCTCGAGGCGCTCTGTGCGGCCCTCGCGCTCACAGTCGAGCCGGCGATGCTCGCGCCCACGGCGCATGCGCCGAAGACCCTGGGCTGGGGCGTCGGGGACGAGAAGATCCGCAGCCACAAGAAGATCGATCCGGCCGTGGCGACGCGCTGGAAGGAGCGGTACGACCCGCGGCTGCTGCCGTCGGAGACCCAGGCGCTGATGGCCGGGATCGGGGTTCGTCCCGTCTGAGCCGCCCTGAGCGTGCCTCAACCAAAGCGCCGCTGAAACGCCGCCAGGTTGGCCTCTCCCTTCCGACCCCGAGCCAGGATCGCGAACACCACCCGGTCGAAGCATCCGACGAACACCGCCCCCTCCAGCCAGGCCCCGAATGCGTCGGCCACCTGCTGCGGCTGGTTGGCGAACACCCCGCAGCCCCACGCCCCCAGCACCAGGGTGCGATGGCCCTGGTCGCGTGCCAGCGCGAGCACCATCCCGGCCCGCCGCCGCAGCGCCTCGGCGAGCTGCTCCCCCGCCCCCGGACGCTTGCGCAGCAGGGCGCCGGCGTTCGGCGCAGGCGCGGTGATGATCGACGCGGTGAACGCCTCCTCGAGCAGATCCCGGCTGCGCACCCGGAAGAACGGCACCGCCGGCGAGTAGATCATGTGGTCGGTATAGAGAAGCGAGCTCTGACCGCGGTTGGCCTGGTAGTACGCCATCTGCCGCTGCAGACAGGAGTACAGGCCCGAGCAGCGCGCCAGGTCTTCTTCCTGGGCCCGCGCGCCCCTGATGAACCCACCCCCCGGGTTGCGAGCCGACGCAAAATTGAGCAGCGCGACGTTCTCACCCGACAGCCGCCGCGCGGCGTCCTGGGTCTGCTCCTCGGTGACAGTGATCTCCGGCGCGCCGACGGACGCACCCGCCAGGCGCAGCAGCGCCCGGAGCTGGTCAGGTCTGTACAGCACCGTTCCAGCCTCCGCGGCCCGCTGAGCCGCGCCGATCCTCACCCTCCTGCCAGAGGGCGCGCTGTACGCCCCGGCCTCCAGGATCTTCAGGGTCTCCTTCGCGACGCCCTTGAGCGACATGCGATCCTCCATCCGTTCTCCATCTGTGCCTGGAACCGTTAGGCACGACTCCCCGCGCGTCACCCCCGGCGGACCATGCTCTCCCTGCTCCTCGCGTGCACTCCGTCCTCTCCAACGCTGGCACTGAGCGAAGGCGACGACTGGATCCTGCGTGAGATCTCGGTCTTCGATGGCGCGTCCGTCATCGGGCCGTTCGACGTGTTGATCGAGGACGGGCGCGTCCGAGAGCTGGCCCCCCCGGGAGCGGGCACCCTGCCCGGAGCCGCCGAGCTGGACGGCCGCGGCCGCACGGTCCTGCCCGGCTATGTCGACGCGCACACCCACCTGGGCAGCCCAACGGGAGCGCCCGGTGAGCTGGCGCTGCCCGATCCCACCGCAAACCTGGAAGCATGGCTCGCCACCGGCGTGACCACGGTCTTCGACATGGGTGGTCACGGACCGATCATCGCACCGCTGGCCGAGGCCAGCGCGGCGGGAACGCTGGCGGCCCCGACCATCCACCGCGCTCCGCCCCCCATCACGCAGGCGGACGGCCACCCCTTCGTGGTGAGCGGGGAGCTGCTGCCCTTCCCGCTGGCGGCGATCGTCGCGCGCTTGATCATCGCGGTGGAGACGCCCGCCGACGCCCCCGACGCCATGGCCCGCGCGCTGGAAGGGCACCCCGACTACATCAAGCTGATCTTCGACCAGCTCCCCCCTGGCGTACCGGAGCTCTCCGACGAGTCCGTGGCTTCGCTGGTGGCCGAGGCGCACGCCCATCGCCGCAAGGTGGCGGTCCACATCGGTGACGCCCGGGAGCTGCGCGTGGCGGTGGCCGCCGGCGCCGATCTCATCGCCCACGGCCCCTACCGCGGCGGGCTGCCCGACGACGTCATCGCAGAGGTCGCGGCGGCCGGCGTGCCCGTGGTGGCGACGCTGGCGGGGTTCCAGGCCACCATCGAGCTGGGCGAAGGGACCTGGACACCCTCCGATCTCGACACGAAGCTGTGGCCGGAGGTCTCCGCCGCCACCCCCGCGGGCGCCCACGAATTCGCCGACGTGGACGCGCTCCGCCGGTTCGCGGAGGCCATCGATCGCGACATGGCCGAGAACATGCGTCGGCTGTCCGACGCCGGGGTGCCGATCCTGGTGGGCTCCGACGCCCCGCTCCCCGGCATGATGCCCGGCAGCGGCTTCCACCGGGAGCTGCAGAGCCTCGCCGCCGCCGGTGTCCCGCCTGCCGCGCTGCTCGCCGCCGCGACGACCGGACCGAGCGACGCGCTGGGCCTCGGCGGCCCCGCCCACGCGCCGCGCCCGGGCGCCGTGGCGGATCTGGTGATCGTCGAGGGCGATCCGGTCGCCGACATCTCGCGCGCGTCGCAGGTCGCGACCGTCCTGCGCGCAGGCCGCCAGGTCATCCCGATCGTCGACTGACACGGTACCGCTCGATCCCAGGAAGATCCCATGAAGCTGCTCGCCGAAGGCCGCCACCTCCGCCTGGTGTCCCAGGACGGCTGGGAGTTCATCCAGCGCACCGCCGCGTCCGGCGTGGTGGTGCTGATCGCCACGACGTCGGAGGGGGAGCTGCTCCTCGTTGAGCAGCACCGTCCCCCGGTGGGCCGTCGGGTGATCGAGCTGCCTGCAGGACTGTCCGGAGACATCCAGGGCGAAGAAGACGAGGCCCTGGCGTCCGCCGCAGCCCGGGAGCTGGAGGAGGAGACCGGCTACCGGCCGGGAGCGCTGCGGCAGGTGGCGGAGGGCCCGGTCTCAGCGGGGCTCTCCGACGAGACCCTCACGTTCTTCGTAGCCACGGATCTGGTCCGGATCGGCCCCGGCGGAGGCGACGAGAGCGAGGACATCACGGTGCATGCGATCCCGCTGGCTCAGGTGCCAGACTGGCTGACTCAGGCCGCTGCCCGCGGGGTCTGCATCGACCCGAAGGTGTACATCGCCCTGCACTTCACGACCGACAACCGATCGGCAGGATAAGGGGCCCAGGCCCCGGGAGGCCCCCCATGCCCGTCCTCGCCCCCCTCGTCTTCGTCCTCACCGGCTGCATGGGTTCCGCCGATCCCCTGGGGCCGCTCGACGAGCGCTACACAAAGGTGATGGTCTCGCTCGGCGCCGCCGAACGAGACAGCGCCCGCAATGTGCGCAACAAGGAGGCCCGCCGCCGCCGCTCCAAGGCCGAGCGAGCGCGCGTCGACTTCTTCCACGACGGGCGCAACGTCAAGGCGATCGAGGCGGCGAGAGAGAGCGAGGATCCCGTCCTCAAGGCCAAGGCCGACGCCTACTGGCGCCACATGCTGCTCTACCGCTCGTGGGAGGGCTCCGAGAAGGCCGACGAGACCCGCCTGCTGGGACGCCTGGAGGAGGCCGCCGCCTCTTCGGCCATGTGGCACTCGCCCGACGGGGAGCTGGAGATCGACCTCGGTGGGAGCTGGAGCACCGTCAGCCGCGACGCCGACGACCTCCCGCAGGAGATCCGCGACGACCTGCTGCTGCAGTTCACCGAGCACCAGATGACGGTGGTGAACAAGGACCTGCAGGAGCTGGTCCGGCTGCGCAACGAGGTCGCGCGGCGCGCCGGCTTCACCAACTACTGGGAGCTGGGGCTGGCCGGCGAGGGCCTCACCCCCGCCGACGTCGACACCATCATCGCTGAGCTCAAGCCGGTGGTGGCCCCCTCCAACCAGGCGCTTCGGGCCCGCATCGACCACACGGTACAGACCAGCGAGATCCCGAACACCTTCGCCAACCAGCCGCTCCTCAAGCGGAAGGCCGGCCTCGAGAGTGCCCGCACCGCGGTGGACTCCCACTTCGACACCGACCTGGCCGAGGAGCGCGTGATGACCGCGTTCCAGGACATGGGCATCTCCACCGAGGGCTGGCAGGTCTACATCGGGCCCACCCGCTACGTGCGCTCGGGGGTGTACGGCTTCCCCATCCGCCCGCCGGAGCACATCGCCATCGTCATGAGCGAGAGCCAGCGCTGGTCGATGTGGTCCTACGAGGCCCTGGCCCACGAGGCCGGCCACGCCGCGTGGTGGAAGATGCTGGGCGAGGAGTCCAGCCCTCCGCTGTGGTCTCCCCCCGCCCCGTGGTTCGAGGGGTTCGCGTTCTTCTTCGAGCGGCAGGTCTACGAGCCCGGATTCCTCGCGCGCTACGTGCCCGACGTCCCCGCGCAGACACGGGTGGACCTCGCCAACTGGCGCGCGCGGCAGATGGGCGCGTGGATCACCGACGGGATCGTGCAGACACTGGTGGAGCGCCGGCTGTATGAAGATCCCAACAACCTTGAGGCCATCGCCCGCTTCGCCGCCGAGACGCGGAGCGCGCTGACGGGCGCGCCGGTATCCACGAAGACCGAGCAGGGCCTCCACTACGACGACTCCCTGCTGTCCAGCATCCTGTGGAACTACCCCGCCTATAGCCAGAACTACCTGTTCGCGTACCTCACCGAGGCCTGGCTGAGCGAGGCTGTGCAGGAGAAGATCGGCGAGCCCATCGCCAATGACAAGCTGGGGCCGCTGCTGCGCGACGCGCTGGTCCGCGGTGAGGGTTCGTTCGAGAGTCGCCTGGCGGCGATCAAGCCCGGAGATCGCATCGACGCGCTGGGTCGCTACATCCAGACCGTCGGGCCGCCGCCCGCCCCGGAGCCGACCAGCCCCTGACCCGCATGTTGACCGGAAGCACCATCTCCGGGCCCGCGCTGCTGGAGCTGCCCCACTTTCGCGACGAGCGGGGTGACTTCACCGAGTGCTTCCGCGCGGAGTGGCTCTCCGAGCGCGGGATCCGTGAGCGCTTCGTCCAGGACAACTGCTCTCGCTCGATAGCCGGGGTGATCCGCGGGCTGCATTACCAGATCATCCAACCCCAGTCCAAGCTGGTGATGGTGCTGGCAGGGCGGGTGCGTGACGCCGTGGTCGATCTCCGCCGCGGCTCCCCGACCTTCGGTCGCGCCTCGGTGGTGGAGCTTCGCGCGGAGCGTCCCCAGGCGCTGTACATCCCGGTCGGTTTTGCCCACGGCTTCTCGGTGCTCGAAGGCCCCGCGTTGGTCTTCTACAAGTGCGGCCAGACGTGGTGCCCCGAGGGGCAGCGGGGGCTGCGCTGGGACGACCCCACGGCAGGGATCGACTGGGGGATCGATGATCCCATCCTGAACGCGCGGGATCGCGCCCTCCCGCTCCTGTCCCATATCCCGACCGGCGACCTGTTCGCGGGGTAACGCTGCTCCCGCGCCGACGTCCTGGGTATCGGCCGGAGGTCAACCGATGCGCAGCGTTTCCCTGATCGCTCTCCTCACCCTGGGATGCCAACCCGACTGTCCCGCGGGCTCTACGTACTGGTCCAGCGACGGTCTGTGTCACGAGGCGCCCGCTGACACCGGCGCGCCGCCCTCCGCGACGACGGGCACCGCCGGCACGAAGACCTCCACCAGCACGGGGAGCTCCACGAGCGGCGGTACAGGCGGAACCAGCGGCTCGACGAGCACCACCGACACCCCGGTCGTCATCGACGGCGCCTGCAAGGCCCCGGCCACGCTGGGGCCCGATCCGGTGACGCTGGCCGACGCCAACTTCGTGCAGGATCGGGTCTTCGCCGAGCTGGTCGATGTCGAGGTGGACGGCGTCGGCGGGCTGTACGCCGCCGGCCACGGCGGGCTGCTCCTGTTCGACGTGCAGATGGCCACGGGGGAGACGAACCTCCGATCGGTGGTCGGCCCGGGAGAATTCCACCAGCGCTTTCAGCGCCTCGAGCTGGGAGAGGACGACCTGGTCTACGCCACCAACCGCGACTACGGCCTGGCGGTGATCGACGTCTCCGATCGCACCTCCGGCGAGGTGATCGGAGCGCTCCAGCAAGAGGGCCTGTCGGGGATGGCCCTCGGCGACGGCTACCTGTTCGTGACCAGCCACGACGGCGCGCTGATCACCTATGACCTCTCCGATCCCATCATCCCCGCGGCGGTGGCGCGGCTGGAGGGTCTGGGCAACCCCTGGGAGC
Source organism: uncultured Enterobacterales bacterium (assembly GCA_964464515.1). Taxonomy (GTDB): domain Bacteria; phylum Myxococcota_A; class UBA796; order UBA796; family UBA2385; genus CAYXGP01. The sequence continues at coordinate 26,364 of CAYXGP010000016.1, read as the reverse complement.
CCTTCCTGGTGGGCTCGCGACTCTACATCGCCGACAACAGCCTCGGAGTGGTGGTGGTGGATGTCACCGATCCCGAGGCCCCGACCCTGGTGGCCACCGCAGAGGCGACGGGCGGCGTGCAGGATCTGGCGATCAACGGAGAGACCCTCTACGCAGCGGTGGGCGGCAGCGGGGTGCAGGTCTTCTCGCTGGAGGACCCCGACGCGCCCCAGGCTGAGGATCTGATCGATCTGCACTACTCGGTGACCTCCGTGGCCGTCGACGACAACATCCTGTGGGCTGTAGACATGCAGGACGTGGTGGCGATCGACATCTCCAGCCCCCGGGCGCCCGCGGTGATCGAGACCCAGCAGACCGAGCAGTGGGCGCTGCACGTCGCCGCCGCCGAGGGGCTGGCCTACGTCGCCGACTGGGCGTACCTCGCGTCCTACGCGGTCGACGCCACCGCCCGCGCGCCTGATCTCGACCTGTCTTCGGACGACATCTACGCGCCGCCCGCGGAGGGGGTCGTGACGGTCGAGCTCACCAACCTGGGCTCCGACACCCTCGAGATCGTGGGCTCCGAGTCGGGAGATCCGGGGGTGACCCTGCTGTTCGAGCGCGCGCGCGTCGAGCCGGGAGAGTCGGCGACGCTGTGGATCGACCCCGTGGATGCGACGACCAGCGAGACTGAGATCTGCGTGGCGACCAACGACCCCGACGAGCCTGTGCAGACCCTCTCGGTGCTGCTGTCGTCGGACGGAGGCCAGGCCGGGCTGGGCAACCCCGCGCCGGACTTCGAGCTGACCGACCTGAACGGCGACACCTACCGCCTGTCAGATCAGCTCGGCCGCCCCGTCGTGCTGGTGTACTTCGCGACCTGGTGACCGGTCTGTCCGTCCGAGGTCTCGGACATCGAGCACAGCATCTGGCAGGAGTACAAGGACGACGGCGTGGTGGTCTGGGGGATTGCCTCCTCACAGGACAGCGAGGAGATTCTTGTGGAATTCGTTGAGAACTACGGGCTGACCTACACCATCCTCCTCGACCCCGACGGCTCGGTGAACCTCACCTACGGGATGGAGCAGGCCTTCACGTCCGCAGCCTACCCGCAGGACTGGGTCATCGGCACAGACGGCGTCATCGTCTACTCCAGCAACAGCTTCGAGCTGGATGCGATGGTCCGCGCCATCGAAGCTGAGCTGGACTGATCGGGACCGATTCGGGCTGAGCAGGTCACCCTGCGACTTCCGCTGCGCCAGGCTATCCTCCAGCGCTCGCGGCCGAACGGCTGCGAAGGGAGGGGGGGTGGCAGCGGCGGATCCGTTCGTCGGTCGTCAGGTCGGCAACCTGGTGCTGGAGCGTCGCCTGGGGGCGGGAGGGATGGGCATGGTGTTCCAGGCCCGCCACCGCGTCCTGGAGACGCCGTGGGCTGTCAAGGTGCTCCACCCGCGGCTGTCCAGCCAACCGGCGATCGTGGAGCGGTTTCGTCAGGAGGCGATGGCCTGCTCGCGGCTCCGCCACGAGAACGTGGTCTTCGTCACGGACTTCGGTCTCGACGACGCCATCGGCCTGTACCTGGTCATGGAGTACCTCGCGGGCATGCCGCTGGACACCACGCTGTCCGCCGGCGGCGGGATGCCCGTCGGCCGCATGGTGCGCATCGCACAGCAGCTCTGCGACGCGATGTCCTGCGCGCACCGGATGGGCATCGTCCATCGCGATCTGAAGCCCGAGAACGTCCTGCTGACAGACGACTCGATGGGACGCGACCGCGTCAAGGTCATCGACTTCGGCCTGGCAACGCTGCGCGATGTGCCGGGGGCGGAGGTGGAAGAGACGCTGGGAACGCCGGCGTACATGGCTCCCGAGCAGATCCTCGGAGAAGAGATCGGCGCGGCGACCGACATCTACGCGCTGGGCCTGCTGTTCTACGCGCTCCTGGCCGGCGCCCCGCCGTTCAGCGGAGATGAGGAGACCGTCCTCACCGCGCAGGTCCGCACGCGCGCCCCCCCGGTCTCGGCGCGGCGCCCGGAGCTGGCTGGCACCGCCATCGAGGAGCTGATCCGCCAGATGCTCTCGAAGCGCCCCCTGCGGCGGCCGAGCGATCTGGAAACCGTGCGCGCGCGGCTCGGCAGCGCCCTGGATGAGCTCGTGGATGCAGCCATGCCGGGAATCGAGTGGCCCACCGTGTCTGCCATCGAGCCCCTGGACTTCCTGGACGACACGCCCACGGTGGACCTCGACGAGATCATCACGGGCGAGCGGTCACCCATTCACGTCACCACGCTGGTCCTGGGGCTGCGCAGGGTCACCACTGGCAGCGCCACGGTCCGCCTCCTCGACGCGCTCCGCGAGGCGTCATGGACGCTCGACAGCGACATCGTCTGCCTGGCGCTGTGGGGGGTGCTCCAGCAGGAGCTCCGCGAAGCCGTCCCCCGAACCGCGGAGTGGGATCTCGCCGTCGATCAGGCCGTCCTCCTGCTTCAGTCGATCCTCGGTCCGGCAGACGAGGCGCCGCCGCAGGCGCCCGACCGCGCACTCGAGGCCTTCACAGCGGGGCTCTCCACCCTCACACCCGACCGGCGAGACCGGGTGCTGTCGGCGCTGTACCCGCTCAGCAAACACCCCCACTTCCCCCCCGACCTGCTGCAGGAGGAGCACACTGGATCCTGGCTGCCGCGCCGGGCGCTCGTGCGCCGCAACACCACACCCGATCAGCTCGCGCGCATGTCTCTGGTGCAGAAATTCCAGCAGGACGTGTCGTTCGCGACCCTTGGCGCTGTCCTGAGCCACGAGGTCCATGTGTTCGGCAGCCCTTCCCGTGACGCGTCATCGCTCCGAGAGAAGCTCACCCGAGACGTGTCGATCTCGACGATCGGCTCGGTGCTGAATCACCGCATCCGCTTGTTCGGCGGCGCCGAAGATGGTGAGTGACCGGGATCAGACCGGCGCTCGGCGCGCTACCGGTTAGCGCAGCGCCTGCTCGATCAGCTCATCGCTGAGGCCCAGATCGCGCCCCAGCTCCGTCACGCTCTCCCGGTAGATCTGAACCCCCTCGAACAGGCTCAGGAGCGTCCCGGCCACGTCGCTCTGCCAGATCTGCACCTGCTGCGGATCCATCGACAGAGCCGCGGTGTAGCGATCGATCACCCCCTGCTCCTCGGGACTCAGGCGACCATCGGCGTAGGCTACCAGCAGCAGGCTCTTGAAGAACGCCTCCCGCAGCTCGGGAGCGTCGAGGGTCTCCAGCGCCACCTCAGGGGGAAGCTCCTGGGCCGGGAGATCTTCCTCGAAGGTGCGCAGGATCTCCGCTTCGTTGGGGTGCAGGCCATCGACACAGGCCATCTCGCGCATGGCCGCGGCGATCGTCCGAGCCGCTGGTAGCGTGATGTCGATGCCGTCATCCATGAGCTGCTTCATCATCCCCCCGCGATCGCGAAGCGTCCAGCTTCACCGGTTCTTCAGGCTATGGCAAGGTGGTACAGCCGATGGAGGAGGACGAATGATCGCCGGTCTCCTGCTCTGGGGCCTGGGCTGCTCTACGCCTGAAGACCAGGTATTCGGGCACGCGACCGCCACCTCGCCAGCCGTGACGAGCCCAGCCGGTTCCACCACGACCACGTCCTCACCAGCGACCGCCACGACCGACACCGTCAAGCTCCCCGATGGACACGACACCGGCGCCGCGACCACTCCCAGCACCGAGACCACTGACACCGACACCGGCGCGCCCGACCTCGGACACTGCGAGTGGGACGGGGCGACCTGGCCGGCGGAGTGGCTGCAGTGCTCGACCGACGCGGAGTGCGGAGAGATCTCGCTCAACTGCTGCCCCTGTGAGCAGGGCGGCGAGTACATCCCGATCGCCGCGACCTACGCCGTCTGCCCGCTGGAGTGCGACCCGCTTGACGTCATGTGCGCGCAGGTGTTCGTCTGCGACGGCCTGGTTCCGGCCTGCGAGCAGGGGAGCTGCGTGCGGCGCTGACCCCGATGTACAGAACCGCCCGCGGTCAGGGCGGCCCGCGGTCAGGGCGGCCCGCGGTCAGGGCGGCCCGCGGCTAGGGCTCGAAGCGGTAGCCGATGCCGTGCACGGTGATGACGTGCTTCGGCGACGCCGGATCGGTCTCGATCTTCGAGCGGAGACGCAGCACGGTGTTGTCGATGGTGCGAGTGACCACCGAGGCGCTGCAACCCCAGACCTTCTGCAGCAGCTCCGAGCGCTCGACGGCGCGCCCCTTGTGCTCGGCGAGGTGGGCGAGGAGGGCGGCCTCCTTCGTGGAGAGCTTGATGGTATCCTCGCCGCGCTGTACCTGATGACGTGCCAGATCGACCGTGCAGGCCTCGAGCGCGAGGTTACGCACCGGCGTGATGCGATCGCGCACCTGCACCTGCACCCGGGCGAGCAGCTCCTCCATCGCGAAGGGCTTGCAGAGGTAGTCGTTTGCGCCAGCTTCGAGGCCGATGACGCGATCCTCTACTGCGTCGCGCGCGGTGAGGAGAATAACGGGACACTTCAGGCCCTGAGCCCGCCAGGTACGCAGGAGGGACACACCCCCTTGCGCCGGCAGCATCCAGTCGAGCATGACCAGATCGGGCTGTGAGATGCCCATCGCCTCGTCGGCCTCTTCAGCCGACCCTACCGCAGTGACGTCGTATCCGGCTTTTCGCAACACGACGGTCAACGACCGCCGCAGCATGAAGTTGTCTTCGACAAGCAGAATACGAACGACAGGCACTACGAGGATCCCCAGGCTCGCTCAAGCCATAGCATCTCCAGCCCCCTGTGGAAATGGAGACCTATCATTTGCATGAAAATCCATACAAAACGTGATGATGTCTCGCTCTCCGAACTTTGACGTCCGAAGGCTCGCGCGCAAAACAGCATGACCGCGAGCGCCCGCCGATGACATCAAGAGTAAAACCGCAACCCTTGAGGTGTTTCACGGTGGCGATCCGATAGAAGATGATAGAGACGAGCCGCTTCTAGGAATGCTACGCCCCCCAGCGCGCCGGGTTTCGATTGTCGACCGACCTCACCCGCATCCTCCTGATCCAGAACGACGCAACCTGGGGAGGAACACGCACCGCGGAGCTTGAGAGCGTCTACCCCTCCCGCTTCGTCGTCAAGCAAGTCACCCTCTTGTCCGAGGCCGTGGCCGTCCTGGATGAGCAGGAATTCGACGCGCTGCTGTTCGACCCCGAGGTCCCCGACAGCGACGGCGTCGACTCCATCCCCATCCTCGGCGCGGCCGCTCCCAACGCCCCCATCATCATCCTCAGCGCCGTCGACGACGAGGACGCGGAGACCAAGGCCATCAGGTGTGGCGCGCAGGACATCCTGAGCAAGAGCTACCCCGACGGCCGACTCTACGGGCGCGCCATCCGCTACGCCATCCAGCGCAAGCACACCGTCTCCAACCTCGCCTATCTCTCGCAGCACGATCAGCTCACCGGGCTGGTCAACCGCGCGCTGTTTCGCGTGGTGCTGGAGCAGGCCCTGTCCCGCGCCAAGCGCACCGGGCGGGTCCTCGCGCTGCTCAGCCTCGATCTCGATCGATTCAAGGTCATCAACGACACCCTCGGGCAGTCCGCCGGTGATCTCCTCCTGAAGACCGCCGCTGCGCGCTTGAAGGGGTGTGTTCGGGCCGGCGACACCGTCGGCCGTCTGGGCAGCGATGAGTTCATGGTCCTGCTGGAGGGGCTGCGCTCCTCGCGCGATGTCGTGCGCATCGCCCAGAAGATCCTCGACATCATGGGCGCCCCCTATGATCTCTCGGGAGATGAGGTCTTCGTTACGCCCTCGATCGGCGCGTCGATCTCCGACGGCGACGAGACCGACGTAGACACCCTCGCCAAGTCCGCCGACACCGCGATGGTCCGCGCCAAGCGCGCCGGCGGCAACGCTTTCCGCTTCTTCACGCCGGAGATGCAGATCGCCATCTCCAACCGCCTCGCGCTGGAGCGCGATCTGCGGCGCGCCATCGAGCGCGGCGAGTTGGAGCTCCACTACCAGGCCCAGGTCAACCTCCGCACCGGTGTCCCCATCGGCATGGAGGCGCTGGTCCGCTGGCGGCGCGGCTCAGAGCTGGTCTCTCCGGGGAAATTCATTCCCATCGCCGAAGAGACCGGCCTGATCACCCTCATCGGCGAATGGGTGCTCTGGGAGGCCTGTCGCTGCAATGCCCGCTGGCTCGTCGACGGGTTGGGCGCGCTCCGCGTCAGCGTGAACCTCTCGGTGCGTCAGCTGCGGCCCCGCACCCTCGTCGAGACCGTCTCCGCGGCGCTCTCGTCGTCCAACCTCCCGGCGGAGCTGCTGGAGCTCGAGGTCACCGAGAGCCTCCTGATGGACGATATCGCGGCGGCCCGGATCGCCCTCAGCGAGATCAAGGAGCTCGGGGTCAAGATCTCGGTCGACGACTTCGGCACCGGCTACTCGTCGATGAACTACCTCAAGCGGTTCCCCATCGACACCCTCAAGATCGATCAGTCCTTCCTGCGAGAGGTCCCGGTAGACCCCGACAACACCGCGATCTCCACAGCGATCATCGCCCTCGGCCACGGCCTGCGGATGGACGTGGTCGCCGAAGGCGTGGAGACGGTCTCCCAGCTCCAGTTCCTGCGAACGACGGGCTGCGATCGCGCGCAGGGCTACCTGATCAGCCGCCCGGTGCCCATGGAGGCCTTCGCCGAGTGGGTGCGCACCAACCGGTCCGGGCAGAGTTGGCTCGAATAGGGTTGGCTCAAGCAGGGTTGGCTCGAGCAGGGTTGGCTCGAACAGGGTTGGCTCGAACAGGGTTGGCTTGAAGGCCGCTGGTTTGAAGCCTCTGTCGCCTCACTTTACGCTCATGCGCGTGGCGCCGGACCACCCCTCCTCCCCCCGCTCGATGTGATCGCGGCAACGCTCGACGTAGAGCTCTGCCGGTCCGTCTCCTGGCACCTCCTCGAGGTAGGCCTCGAAAGCAGCCAGCGCCCTGGGGAAGTCGCCCTGACGGTAGTGTCGGAGGGCCCGCGAGAACCCCTCGGTCGCGGCCTCGCGCTGCGCGGCCGGCTCGGGCTCGAACGCATCCAACAGCTCGTAGATCACCACCGGGTGGGTCTTCCCCTTCGCCACCACTCGATCCAGCTCGCGGAGACAGAAGCCGCTGCGGTCGGACAACCGCTCTACGGTGTGCTCTGTGAGCAGCACCAGCGTGCGGTAGTACTTGGTGAGGCTCTCCACGCGCGCCGCGAGGTTCACCACGTCGCCGATCACCCCGTCATCCAGGCGATCGCCTCCGCCCAGCGTACCCATCATCAGCGGGCCGTGGTGGATGCCGATGCCCAGACGCACCGGTGCCTCCCGCGCCGCGTTGAAGATCTTGAGCGCCCGCATCATGCCGACAGCAGCCCGCACCGCGCCGTCGGCGTCTCCAGGGAAGATCGCCATGATTCCATCGCCCAGGTACTGGCTGATGAAGCCCTGCTCGAGGTGGATCTCGGGCTCCATGAAGCTCAGGTAGTCGTTGACGAAGGCGAACGCCTCCTGCGGCGTGAGGGTCTCGAGCAGCGTCGTGAACGAGCGAAGATCCGCGAACATCACCCCCACGTCCAGCTCGATGGAGTCACCGCGCTGGATGTCGCTCAGGGTCTCTCGGTTGAGCAGCTCCAGGAACTCGAACGGAACGAAGCGCCGGGTGGCCCGGTGGGCAGCCTCAAGCTCCCGGTTCTTCTCCTCCAGCTCCTGGTTCGTACGGCGCACCTCCTCAAACAGGTGGGCGTTCTCGATGGCGATCGCCATCTGTGACGCGAACAAGCGGAGTCGGTTCTCGTCGCGCTCGCTGAACGGACCCCCGCGCTTGTTGAGCACCTGGATCACGCCCAGCGCCGCGCCGCCCTTGCTCTGGATCTGCATCGAGAGGATGGAGCGGGTGCGGTAGCCGGTCCGCTGATCGACCGCGCGGTTGAAGCGCTCATCGGCGTAGGCGTCGGGGATGTTGACCACCTCACCGGTCTGGAAGACCGAGCCGGCGATGCCCGAGCCGGTGGGGATGCGGATGATGCGGTCCTCCAACCCCTCAGCGACGTTCGACCACAGCTCGTTCTTCTTTGTGTCCACCAGGAACAGCGTGCTGCGCTCCGCGTCGAGGATCTCCGTGACCGAGTTCATCACCCGGCTGGCGAGCTTGTGGAGCTGCAGCTCTTCGGAGATGGCCGTCGTCAGCTCGATGAGCCGGCTCTCCCGCATCCGCACCGTCGTGAGCTGGAGGTCCACCAGGCGCCGCACCTGCACCTTGAACGAGATCAAGACCGCGATGAGGGCGATGATCACACCGCTCGACACGAGCAGGGCCCGGAACTCCTCTGCGCCGCCGCTCGATGTGATCTGCTCAAGCGAAGGCATGACGAGCACACCCGCCACGCCCACGAGCCCCAGCAGCCCCAGCCCCAGAACCACCACCGCCGCCACGAGGCGCCGTCGTCGGTCTTGCGTCCCCTCGATGTCAGACGTCACCAGTGCGCCTCCCGAGGCCGTGCGGATGGGGCGGATCGGATATCCTTGGCCGTCCGCCTGGCCCAATTGGAGCCATGACATCGCCGGACAGGGAGACCAGTGCCCTCACTTCGTTTCTTTCAGGGCTCCGATCTTCTCATGGAGGTCCGCCTCGCGCCCGGACAGCTCTCGATCGGGCGGGCAGATAGCTGCGACGTGGCCCTCCCAGGCGAGCGCATCAGCCGGCTGCACTGCCTGCTCCGGGGGCGGGGAGAGCGGTGGGAGATCATCGATCGCAGCCGCCACGGGGTCACCCTCGATGGTCAGCGCGTCACCGGTCGGGCCGAGGTCACCGATGGCTCCGTGCTGGGGATGGACCCGTACCGGATCGAGGTCTCCCTGCGCCATCGCGACCCCGATCCCACCGCCATCCAGCCCGACCACTCCCACGAGCCCATCGTGGCCCACGACGCCGGCGCGCTGCGGGTCGAGCGGGCGGTGCTCGTGGTGGTCGCGGGTCCCGACGCCGGTCGGCGGTTCACCCTGAAGTCGCGCCGCGTGAGCGTCGGCGCCGCCGGCAGCCGCCTGGTCCTGAGCGATCCCGGGCTGGTCCCGAACCAGGTCCATGTCCGCATCTCCCGGGGCCGGGTGATGCTCGAGCCGGGCGCCGGCGCGGCCTGGCTCGACGGCGATCGGGTGCGCGACGTCACCCCGCTGTACGCCGACGAAGATTTTCGGATCGCCGACACCGTGTTGCGCGTGGAGCGGCGCCCCGTCGACGAGCGACCCACGGCAAGACGCTTCGGGGACATGGTGGGGCAGGGGCGGGTGATGACCGAGATATTCGGTAAACTACGCCGGATGTCGGGGTACCACTTCGCCCTCATGGTGATCGGTGAGTCCGGCACCGGAAAGGAGCTGGCGGCGCGCGCGATCCACGCCCACAGCCCCCGCGCCGAGCACCCGTTCATCGCCCTCAACTGCGCCGCGATCTCCGACTCCCTGCTGGAGAGCGAGCTGTTCGGTCACGAAAAAGGCGCATTCACCGGCGCGGCGCGGCGCCGTGACGGCGCGTTCCACGAGGCGGACGGCGGCACGTTGTTCCTCGATGAGATCGGTGAGCTTCCGCTGACGGCCCAGGCCAAGCTGCTGCGCGTGCTGGCGACCGGGGAGGTGCGGCGAGTCGGCGCGATGAACGTCAGCCACCCCGACGTGCGCATCGTCGCCGCCACCAATCGCGATCTCGCCGCGATGGTCGCTGACGGAGAATTTCGCGCGGACCTGTTCTACCGCCTCGCCGAGCTGCACGTCCGCCTCCCACCGCTGCGGGAGCGCCCGGCCGACCTGGAGGTGCTCTGCCAGACCCTCTGCGCCAAGCTCCACCCCGAGGCCCACGTCACCGAGGCGGCGCTGACCACCCTCGCGCGCCACTCCTGGCCGGGGAACATCCGCGAGCTGCGGAATGTTCTCCTGCGGGCGTTCGTCGCGGCAGGTCCGCGCATCGACACCCCACACCTGAGCTTCCACCAGCTCGAGCGGAGCGCGGGCCCGGTGCCAGTCGGGCGAACACTGGAGGCCAACGAACGGAGCTATCTTGCGAACATCATGCAGCAGCACGGCGGCAACCGCTCCGCCGCCGCCCGCGAGCTGGGGATCGCGAGGAGCACGCTCCAATACAAGCTCAAGAAATACGGGCTGGCCTGATCTCGCCCCCGTTGTCGTGTACTCTCACCCATGATGTGAGGACCGATGCTCAGCTCCCTTTCCCTCCTCCTGATCCTCGGAACCGCTCATGCGGGCACCGAGCTGTCTGGTCCCGTCGTCTCGTCTGATGGCTTCGTGATGCTGGAGATGACCGTCCCCATACCCCCAGGCAAGGCCCGAGAGAAGCTGGCCGACGCCGCGACGCTGATGCCGCTCGACCCCCGCGTAAAGACGGTGAACATCACAACGGACGAGCCCTGCGAGCAGATCGCCATCGAGGGCAGCTTCAAGAGCGTCGCCGTCCAGACCGCCCTCCGCCGGTGTCCCTCGGAGAGCGGCTTCGAAGAGACCCTGATCTCCAGCTCTCTGTACTCGGCCTACACCGCCACCTGGCAGGTGGAGCCGGTCGAGTCCGGCGCGCTGGTTCGCTACCGGGTCAAGGTAGAGATCGAAGGCCTCGCGCCGATCATCATCAACTACGAGACGGGCGCCAGCGCCGCGAAGATGATGCGGCGGGTCGGAAAGACGCTCGCGGCAGAAGAGGGCGCGGCGGAGTAGCCTACCTCTGAGCAGCTACCTCTGAGCAGCTGGCGGCGGCCGCGTGGGACCCCTCACTCGACGGGCGCCCACTCACCGACGAGGCGCTCCGGCCGCTCCTCGCAGGCGTCACCCATGTCCTCGAGGCGGAGGTTCTCCTCGTGGCGGGTCGCCCGATAGAACCCCGGCTCGACGCAGTAGCCGTCGAGGTACGACAGCGTGGTGCCGTCGATGCTGTAGGAGCATCCCCAGGCCCCCTCGTCCATCGTCAGGGTGCACAGGCCGTCTTCTTCGAAGGCCAGTGTACCCACCACCACCCCCTGCTCCGACCGGCTCCAGGTGCCGATGAGCTCAGCCTGGCTCCAGCCCTTGGCGGCGGGGATCTCCTCTGTGGTGGAAGACGTCTCGGTGGAGGTGACGACGGAGGTGGTCGGCTCCAGGCCGACGAGCGACGTCGCGGCGGTGTCGTCGGTGAGCACGACACCAGCAGGCCCACAGGCCAGTATCAGGAAGAGGGACATCGACGCCTCGGCAGACCCTCCGAATTGTAGCCGACCCCCAGGGCTTGACAGGTGAGGGCAGTTGGCTACGGGGGCCCCCCCGTCCACGCAGCCCGGACCCGCCGTGCCCAAAGCCCCCCGCCCCCGCGGCCGCGAGGCCGTCCGGGAAGCGCTGATCATATCCGCCACACGCTTGTTCTCGGATCGCGGCCTGTCTGCGGTCTCGGTGCGAGACATCGCGAAGGGCGCGCAGGTCAACCACGGACTGGTCCACCGGCACTTCGGCGCCAAGGCGCGACTCACCGCGGCGGTGATGGGGCGCCTGCGCGATGACATCGGCGCGACGCTGGGTCCGGAGGTGTCGGGCGAGGGGCTGGGAGAGCTGGTGCTGCTCGCGCTCAGCAGCATGCAACGTCAGCGTCCGCTCTGGCGCATCATCGCTCACGCCTCGATGGAGGGCGCCCTCCCCGAAGAGATGGACGCCGGCTTCGAGACGTTCCGACGCGTGCTGCGAGCCGCCCGCGATCACCGGCTGGGTCCGCTGGGCCCCGAGGCGCAGGTGACCCTCCTGATGTCCATCGGCCTGGGGCTCATCACGTTCGGCCCCTACATCCGCGCCGCCACCGGTCAGGACGCCGCGAAGTGGCGCGACACGCTCCGCCAGATCGAGCAGCTCATCCAGCTCTCGGTCTGGGCCTCCACCCCCGGAGCCCCGAACCCCGCAGCCCCGAACCCCGCAGCCTCAGCGGCGGGACCCTCGACGCCGGGAGCCACGCCCCGATGATCGCCCTGCTCGCTCTGGCCTGCGCGGGCAGTCCGACAGAGCTGGATGAGCGGCCCCCGACCACCGCGCGACCCGACACCCGGGTGGTCCTCCTGGGCACCGGCACGCCCCTGGCCGACCCCACGCGCTCCGGCCCCGCCGTGGCGGTGATCGCGGGGGATCGTCCCTACCTGGTGGACATGGGACCCGGCGTGGTCCGGCGCGCCCAGGCTGCCTTTGATCTCCGCGGCGAGCCCCTGGAGCCGCGCCTGCTGGATCGCGTCTTCGTCACCCACCTGCACTCCGATCACACCGCGGGCCTGCCCGATCTGCTGCTCAGCCCGTGGGTGCTCGGCCGCGAGACCCCGCTGTCGATCCACGGCCCGGTGGGTACCGCCGCCATGGCCGAGCACGTCCGCGCCGCCTGGTCCGCCGACCGGCACGTGCGGGTGATGGGGCTGGAGCGGCTCGCGCCCGGCGGGTCCCAGGTGGAGGTGCAGGAGATCACCGCGCCCGGTGAGATCTACGCCGACGCCAACGTCACGGTAGAGGCCATCGCGGTGCCCCACGGCTCATGGGATCACGCCTGGGGCTACCGCTTCCAGACCACAGATCGGCGCATCGTCGTCTCCGGCGACACCGCCACCTCGAAGGAGATCGCTGCGGCCTGCGACGGCTGCGATGTGCTCGTCCACGAGGTCTTCTCGGCCGCCGGCATGGGGCGCGTCAGCGATCCCGGCTTCCGCGCCTACCACGGCACCTTCCACACCAGCACGCGGCAGCTCGCGGCGCTGGCGAAGGCAGCGCGCCCGAAGCTGCTGGTCCTCTACCACCAACTCTACATGGGCGTCTCCGACGAAGATCTGGTCGATGAGATCGAGAGCCTGTGGGACGGGACGGTCGTCTCGGGTAGCGATCTCGACGTCTACTGAATCCCGAAGTCTGCCGTAGGAGCGCACCGTGGGTCTGTTCGATGTTCACGCACACCTGACCGATCCACGCCTCGCGGCGGTCGAGGACGCCGTGCTGGCGCGCGCCCGCGCGGCCGGCGTGAGCACCATCATCAGCAACGGCCTCAACCCGCTCGACAACGAGGCGGTCCGCGCCCTGTCCACCCGCCACGAAGAGGTGCGTCCCGCGTTCGGCTTCTACCCGGTGGACACCGTGCTGTGGGAGATGGCCGAGCTGGGCAGCGACTACCCCCGCGACAGCCCGCCCACCCGCGGCGAGGACGGGGTCGCGTGGCTGCGCGAGAACGTCGAGGGTTGCTTCGCCGTCGGGGAGATCGGGCTCGATCGCCACTGGGTGCCGCGAGAGCTGTGGCCCCGGCAGGAGGAGATCTTCGCGGAGCTCGTCCGCGTCGCCATGGCCGCCGACCGCGCGATCATCATCCACTCGCGCAAGGCCGAGGTGCGCGCGTTCGAGATCCTCCAGGCCCTGGGCGCCACGCGCGTGAACTGGCACTGCTTCAGCAGCCGCGTCAAGCTCGCCCGACGGATCGCGGCCGCGGGGCACTACCTGTCGATCCCCGGCAACGCCCGCAAGTCGTCAGGCTTCACCCGCCTGCTGGAGGTGCTCCCGCGCGAGCGCATCCTCCTGGAGACCGACTGCCCCTACCTCTCCCCGGTACCCGGCGAGCCCTCCGAGCCGGCCCATGTGGCGGGCACCGCAGCCTACGCCGCCGAGCTGTGGGGGTGCGAGGTCGAGGCCGTTCAGGCGCGCATCGAGCAGAATTTCACAGAGCTGTTCGGCAGCGCTCCCTGACGGCTCTGCCTCGGGCCTCTCTGACAAATGTCAGCAATACCGGTGGCCCTCCGCGGAGTGGAGAGGTACCCGCAACCGGCCCACCTCCTCGAACGGTCCCTCTTCGAATGGAGCGTCCATGGCGACCGCCCGACTGGCCCGCATCCACACCATCCGGCTGCCGCTGGCGCTGTTCAACTACCTGGTCGTCACGTGGGTGCCGATCCTCATCAGCGCGCTGATGTACCTGGGCTGGGAGGCCGCCACCGGCGCCGATCTGCCGGTACCGGAGCTGGTGCTGTTCCTGGTGGTGCTCCGACAGATCAACGTCTTCACGCTGTCTACGCTGTTCCACCGCTCCTACTCGCACCGCCAGTTCACCTACCACCCGCTGGTCGAGTATCCCATCCGGTTCTGGAACTGGCTGTGGTGCGGCACGGGCGGCCGCGCCTGGTCGATCCTCCACCGCTGGCACCACGCCAAGGCCGACAGCGATGAGGATCCCCACAGCCCCACCAAGACCGGCGGCTCGCTCCGCAACATCACCGCGCAGACCTTCAAGTCCTACCAGGAGTGCCTGCACCACCCCGAGCGGTTCCAGCGCTACCGCTACAAGCTGCCCGACGATCGCTTCGAGGACTTCATCGACTGGCTGCAGGGCAAGGGCGTGTGGGGTCTGGTGATCTTCCGCATCCCCCTCGTGCTGGCGCTGATGACCCCGTTCATGGGGCTGCCCGCGGCCGTCATGTCCCTCGTGGGCATCATGGGCTCGGTGTGGTTCAGCACCGTCATCGTGGTGAACGGCCTCTGCCACACCATGGGCTACCAGGTGATGGACTCTGGCGACACCTCCACCAACCTCTTCCCCATCGACCTGATCGGCTGGGGAGAGGCGCTGCACCACAACCATCACCAGAAGCAGGGCCGGGCCAACCTCGCGATCGCCCCGTGGGAGTTCGATCCTGGGTTCGCAGTGCTGTGGGCGCTCTCAAAGGTGGGGCTCGTCCGCGATCTGAAGCCCTGATCGTCGAGGAGCTACGGCGGGCAGCTGGTCGTGCTGCGTCCCCAGGTGTCCTGCCAGTAGTCCGCACACCGGCTGTCTTCACCGCTGATCAACTCGGTGTCACCGGAGACGATGAGTCCCTCGACGAAGGCGTCGAGCTCGGCGTCCTCGAGCAGATCGTTGTGCGAGATCCCCAGCCCCGCGCCGGTGATCTCCGCGAGCGCCCCGAAGCCATCGAGATCGGGCAGCTCACAAAGCCCGCGTAGCTGGAGGCCGCCTGCGCTCGTCAGCGCCGGCGCGTCCAGACCGAGCCCGCAGCTCCCCGCCACCTGGAGCGTACCGCCCACGGTCGTCAGGCCGGGCAGGTCGATCTGAGCGAGGAGCGGCACACCGATCATCTGGAGAGCTCCGTCCGCGCGCTCCAGCGCGCTGAAGTCGACGTGGGTCAGCACCGGGAGCCAGGTGTCGTCGATGACCAGCGCGCCGACTTCGGTGAGCCCTGAGAAGGCCACCTCGGCCAGCTCGGTGCTGCCGCTGATCTGCAGGGTGCCGCCGACGCCGCGGAGGGCAGGCAGGCCGATGCCGCGCAGCTTGTAGTTGCCGACGAGGAGCATGTCCCCGCCCACCTCCTCCAGCTCCACCAGCCCGTACAGGTCGCTCAGTCCCGGGATGTCGTGGATGTTCAGATCGCCGCCCACGGTCGTCAGGTGGTCCAGCTCCAGATCGGCCGATGCATGCGGCGGCGGCGCGGCGCCCGAGGCGGTGTAGGAGATCTCGACCGTCCCCGTGACCTCACACAGACACGCGACCCCGTCCAGCTCGGTGATGAAGTCCTTCGGCGCACCCAGCTCGAGCGCGAAGTCGCCATCGACGGCGTTGTACAGCGGGCAGAAGGCGTCGAGCTCGGTCTGGGTGGAGATCACGACGGGGCCCTCGGCGTGGCGCAGGGCGTCGCACCCCTCCTTACTGGTGACCTCGGTCGGGGTGCTCCCGGTCGGGGTGGTCTCCGTCGGGATCGTCGTGGTCTCCGTCGTCAAGACCGACGCGGTGTCATCTATCGGGACGTTGCGGCACCCCAGAAGCAACAGACACCCCAGAAGCAACAAAGCCCCGCCTGGAATGAACCAGGGGGGGCCTGTTGTGTGTCGATCCCCAGCGCCCCGTCTCCGGGACCAGCTGGCACGATGCTGCCGGCACCGCCCAACTGCGATGAAACCGGAACGCCGAAGTTGACCTGATATTTCCGACGGCCAGGGACCTGCACCTCGCCCATATACAGAAGCAATTGCCGTGCCAGGTTGCCCGCGTTCGAACCAACCCCCGTTTTCGCGCATCTGCCCCTCCAGGTGAAGGTGTTTCCCTACAGGGTGGGTCCTCCACTGGGACATCGCCTCCCCGCTGTTTGAGGTATCTCCCCGGGCGCGCACCCGGGACTGGCAGATCGGCGAGATACAGTGCCGCGGGTTCGGACCCGAGCCCTCGACCCTGCACGCCGGGAGGTGACGGTGGCAGAAGCTCTGTCATCGGGACCGCGCGACGAGCCGACCCGTCACCCGGGGGGCTGGACGGTGCCCATCGCGCTCGGCGGTGTGCTTCTGATCGCCCACGCGCGCCTGTACGCGTTCCTGTGTGATGACGCCTTCATCAGCTTCCGGTACGCGCGGAACCTGCTGGCGGGGCACGGGCTGGTCTACAACCCCGGCGAGTCCGTGGAGGGCTACACCAACCTGCTGTGGGTGCTGGAGCTGGCGGTGCTGTGGACCCTGGGCTGGCGCCCGGAGAGCGCCTCCCTGTGGCTCGGCGGGATCCTCACCGTCGGCTGCGTGGTCCTCGCCGCAGGCATGATCATCCAGGGGCCCCTCCGGCGCTGGCGCTGGCCCGCCGTCGCCGCGACGGTGTTCCTCCTGGCGATCAACCGCTCCTTCGCGATCTGGGCCACCAGCGGACTGGAGACGCGCCAATTCACCTTCCTGGTGCTGGCGGCGATGGCCCTGGTGATCCTGCCGCGCCGCGACGCCACGCTGCTCGGCGCGTCGGTGGCGCTGGGCCTCGCCGCCCTCACGCGACCGGAGGGGATCGGCGTGGGCGCGTGCGTGCTGCTGTGGGCCGCGCTGGATGGAGCGCTCGCTGGCCGCCTCGCGGTCCGCAACCTCGCGCTGCTCGCGGGACCGTTCGTGGGTCTGGTGACCGCCCACCTCGGATTTCGTCTGTGGACCTACGGCGAGTGGGTCCCCAACACCTACATCGCCAAGCACGTCGGCGCGTGGCCGGAGGGCGGGGTGGCCTTCTGGGTGGAGGCCATCATCGAGCACGGACTGTACGAGCTGGGAGCCCTGGCGCTGTGCGGGCTGGTGGCCCGTCTGCTGCGCGGCGATCGCAGCCACCTGCTCGCGGCGATGATCCTGGCTCCCCACGCGCTGTTCACGCTCTACCGCGGCGGCGACCACTTCGAGTTTCGCGCGCTGGACCTGTACTGGATCCCCCTGACCGTCGCGGCAGTGGAGGGGCTGATCGCCCTCGCGCTGGCGTTCGAGACCACCCGCCGGCACGCCGGCGTCGTCATCGCCCTGGGGCTGGGGCACGTCGCGCTGATGAGCACTGCGATCCCGCTGTCACACCAGCTCCTCGTCTACGAGAAGGAGACGATCGCCAGCGTGCGCAAGGTGCCGTTCGTCTTCGATTCGGACAACGCCCCGCTGCTGTGGCTGGTGCCCGGCCTGCGCTCGCTGGTGCCCGCCTACAACGCCGCGGTTCGCTACACCGCCGCGCACGGTCTGGCCGTCCGCCATCAGGTCCACCACAACATCACCCAGCGGCTGATCCGGGAGTATCAGCCCTTCGAAGCCGCCCATCGCGACGCCATCCTGCCGAGCGGGCTGACGATGGCGGTGATCAACGCCGGCGTGATCCCGTTCTACCTGCCGGATCTCACCATCATCGATCGCTACGGACTGACCGACGCGACGATCGCCCGCAGCGCCGTCCGTGGGCCGACATCCGAGCGCCGGATGGGGCACGATCGCAAAGTGCCGAAGGGGTACCTGGAGGAGCGCGGCGTGAACGCGGCGGTGTACGCGGCGCGGCCCGATCTCTTCTCGGCGCTCCAGCAGGGGACCATGGCGGTGCGGGTCGATCGAGACACCTGGATGCCGCTGCGCAGCAGCCGCCCCGATCAGGTCCGCGCCGCCTTCAAGGGGGGGCGACTCTACGAGCCGGACTTCAACACCGATCGGCAGAGCGCCGCGAGCAACCGCCTGCGTATCCGCGAGCTGACCTGGGTAGGAGAGCGCATCCTGGGGGGCTTCGAGGACGACCTGGATGACTGGCGTTCCCCGGGGAACGCTGCGCTGGACGGACAGCCGCGGCGACTGAGCAGGGGCGTCCGCGGGGCGACCGGCGTGGGGCTGATCGACACCCGCGGCGCCGATATCCGCGGCGCGCTGCGCTCCCCTGCGTTCGCCCCGAAGCAGGGGTGGGTCCTGTCGGCCCACGTCGGCGGCTCCGAGAAGGCCTGCGGACTGCAGCTGCGGGTCGACGGCGTGGTCGTGGACACCTGGAGCGGAGAGGACAGCGCGCGTCTGCGCTGGATCCTCTACGATCTATCGCCGCACCGCGGCCGTCGGGTGGAGCTGGAGATCTTCGACGCCTCCGACACCGGCGGAGTGCTGGTCGATCACGTGCTCCTCCTTCGCCCGGCAGAGTGAGCTGAGCGATGGCGCGCGTCGGTCGGGTCGCGCTGTCGCTCACCCCCCTGGTCATCGCTGCCCGGGGGGTGGCGTTCCTCACACCCGTCCTGATCGCACACCTGTTCGGCGCCAGCGGCGTCACCGACGCGTTCTTCTATGCGCTGGCCATCCCCGCGCTGATCCTCGTGCTGCTCTCGAACGCCGTCGCCACGGTCGCGACGCCGATCATGGCCCGCCTCAAGGCCGACGAGCCGGACCGCCTGCCCACCTTCATCGGCGGCGTCGCGACCGCCGCGGGCGGGCTCGCCCTGCTCGTGGGCCTCACGCTGGCCGCCGCGCTGGCGCTGGCCCTGCCGCAGATCACCCGCTTCGCCCCCGACACGCAGTCGCTCACCCGCTGGATGCTGCTGGGGCTCGTGCCCTTCATGTCCCTGACCGGCATGATGGCGCTGCTCCGCGCGGCCTGCGAGATCCACGGGCGCTTCGTCCCCGTCGCGCTGTCGCCCCTGCTGCGGGGCGTCCTGACGCTGGCCACCCTGCTGGGGCTGCACGGCCCGGTGGGCGTCTGGGCGCTGCCAGCCGCCTACACCGTGGGCGCGGCCGGCGAGGTGGTCTGGAGCCTCACCATCCTGCGGCGCGTTGGCGTCCGGCCGGTGTTCCGTCCCCACCTCGGTCCGCGACTGCGTCAAGCGCTGAAGCGCACCCTGCCCCTGCTCGCGGGAGAGGGGATGGTCGCGCTCAACCTCGTGGTGGACAAGGCGTTCGCCGGCACGCTGGAGCCGGGCATGGTCTCGCTGCTGGAGTACGCCGAGCGCGCCCGACTCATCCCACAGACCCTCCTGGAGGGCTCGCTGCTGCCGGTGGCCTACGCCGCCTGGGCCCACCTCGTCGCGCGGTCTGATCGCGAGGCCTACGCAGCCCAGCTCGCCCAGTCCCTGCGCTGGGTCGCCGCCTGGTCCGCGCCGCCGCTGGCCGGGCTGTTCATCGGACGGCAGGTGCTGGTGGGGCTGCTGTTCGAGCGCGGCGCGTTCGGCCCGGATGACACCGTCGCCGCAGCGCAGGCCCTCGGCTGGTACATACCCGGGCTGTGGAGCGTGATGCTGGGCACCCTCGCCATGCGGGCCCACGTCGTCGAGGGGCGCCTGCGACCGATCGTGGTGCTCGGCGCCCTCTCGATCGCGCTCAATACCACTCTGGATGCGCTGCTGATCGGGCCGATGGGCATCGACGGGCTGGCGCTGGCCTCCACCATGGTGTGGACCGCCGCAGCTGCGCTCTACCTGCGGGGGGTGGTTCCCACGCTGCGGCACGCCGGCGGACGATGGCTGCCCGCGGGGAGCATCGCAGCGGCCAGCGCGCTGACAGCGATCGGGGTGGAGCTGTGGTGGGGCCCACCCACCTCGCTCACGGACCCGGTGCTGTGGGGCGCCGCGGTGGTGTGCTTCGGGCTGCTGGGACTGGCTGTACGGTTCACCCGCCGTTGAGACCGCGCGGGAGCTACCAGGCCCCCGCAAGCACCGCCGGATGCACCCACTCCTCGCCGTCGGCCCAGGTCACCCGCGTGACCACCCCGCGGGCCGAGACCGCCCGAGCCATGCCGACGCGCACCCCGGCGCTGTCGACCGTCTCGCCGCCGGTCACGTCGCGCCGCGTGAGGGCCGTCCGCGTGAGCGTCAGCTCTTCGCCCATGCCGTCGGCGAACCAGAACTGGACCACGAACCCCTGAGCGTCGCGATCGGGGCTGCGCACGCTCACCCGAGCGTTCCGCCACATGCCGAGGAAGCCGGCTGGCTCCATCCAGGTCCGCGTCACCTCGAGGGGGGTGGCCGCGCTGACCAGCGGCTCCAGCATCTCATGGTACGCGGCGGCGATCTCGGTGTCCTCGGGGCGGTTGTGCAGATAGGCCCGCAGGGCCGCCCAGTGATCCGCCTCCCGGCTGGCCGGCAGCGCCGCGAGCAGCTCCGCCGCGCGCCGATGGGCAGCGTCGAGCTGATGACGCTCGTAGCCATGCAGCGCGTCGGACAGATCGACACCGACCAGCATCCAGTCGCCCGCGCGGCGCTCGAAGCGCAGTCGGGCGTCGGCCTGGACCGTGTCGATGCTCACGGGCAGGAGCGCCTCTGCGCGATCCCCGTCGGGCAGCTCGAAGCGCACCTCTCCGGCGACGCGCAGGGGATCGCACAGCGCGGTGATCGGCGAGGCGTCATCGCCGAGGCTGGTGAAGTCGGCGCGGAGCTTCGCCACGATCTCCGCGTATACCTCAGGCGAGCGCCGCACGGCATCGGCCAGCGCCTCCCCGACGTCCGCGGCCAGGCTCGGGCGCTGGAACTGCTGAGCGTCCAGCTCCACCAGGCGACCGCCGAGATCCTGACACGCAGAGATGACGTCGGGCGCGACGGCGTCCACGTCGACCACCTGCTCGAAGGCGACCAGATCGCCGGCCTCGAACGCGACCGCGGCCTGCTGAAGAGCCTCCCGCGGACCCGCCGTGAGCAGGAAGCAACCCGAAGCCAGGAGGAGCGCGATCACGGCAGCCAGGTGTCCAGCCACGAGGGCACGTCTTCCGGGAACGCGATCTCCCCGCGGCCCGACACCGTGATGCGGATGTCATCGACCGTGAGCGCCCAGCCGGCCAGCTCATCGGCGACCCCGTTGCCGTCGGCGTCGGTTTCGCGACTGGCGTCCCACCAGCCCGAGAACGAGTCCACGTCCAGATCGGCGACCTCGATGTCGGCTTCGTAGTCCACCGAGAGGCTGCGGAACTCGTTGAGGGCGTCCACGAGACCGGTGACGTTTCCGGTCTCGATGGTGGTGGTCTGGCCTGGCTCGAGGAGCGCGGTGTATCCAGTGCTGGTACCCGACGACTGCACCAGCGCGCTGCGCCCCGCCACACCCTCTCCGTCGCCCATGTACATCGACAATCGAACCGGGACCCCCCACACCTGATCCGTGCGGTTGGTCACGGTCATCGACAGCGAGACGGCGTCGAAGGTGACCGCGCCCACCAGCGTGCGCCCGAGCTGCTCGGAGATCCCAGCGCTCAGGGGGACGGTGTTGTAGAACCGGATCCGCCGCACCAGGGTGTCCTCGACCCACTCGGTGATCTGCGGGACCCGCTCGGCGATGGCCTCGTCGATCGCAGAGTAGTCGCCGGCCACGAGCAGCTCGTCGAGGCAGATCTCCACCGCGCCGAGGGTCGCGCAGATCTCGGAGGCCACCGCGTCGATGGCGGCCTGTGTGGTGAGATCAGCCACGGCCACCGTGACCAGGGTGTCGATCGACGCCGTGGAGAAGGCCTTGGGGTAGAGGGGAAAGCCCGCGGGCAGCAGCGCGATGTCCTCACCGGAGAAGGCGACCGAGGCGCCGGTGCTGTCGACGGAGAGGTCTTCGCAGGCCAGGGCGGGGAGCACCAGAGACAAACCGAGGAGAGGCCGAAGACGAGGCGGCATGGGAAACTCCGGGGAGCGGGGGTGCGGTAGAATACCCGCTCGGGTCGAACAGCGTCCCCCGACCAGGCAGACGGGGTGATCGCAGAGCTGGGGCGGTGGTTCGGAAATGGGTCTCGATCAGGAGCAGCGGGAGTCGATCGCAGAGCTGCTCAAGGCGCGACAGGTGATCGTCCGGGTAGACGTCACGGCGCTCCGTACCGCGCTGGAGACGCTGACCGCACTGAGCGCGGGCGGCCCCGAGCGCATGGAGCTGCTCGACGTGCTGGCCGAGACCAACCTGGAGAACGCCGATCTGAGCGGGCTCGATCTGTCCGACGCCAACCTGCGCGGGGCCAGCCTGTGCGGGGCGAACCTCCAGGGCACCCTGCTTGAGCGGTCCAACCTCTCCGACGCGCGGCTCGATCGCGCGAACCTGCGCGGGGCCAGCCTGTCCGACGCCAACCTGTGCGGCGCTGACCTCTCCGACGCCACGCTGCGGCAGGCGAACCTGCGGCTGGCCGATCTGTGCGAGGCCCGCCTGGAGCGCGCCGACCTGGAAGGCGCGAACCTGCTGAGCGCCGACATCGAGGGCGCCGATCTCCTCACAGCAGAGCTGCGCGACGCCATCGTCGACGCCAACATGCTGGAGACCGCGACCGACACGGCGGTGCGGCAGATGCTCGAGCGGCGGTGCGTGCGCGTCCACCCGGGCCTGAGCCTGCACGGCGCCAACCTGTTCGGGGCCTACCTGTTCGGAGCCAGCCTCCAGGGGCTCGATCTGTCTTCGGTGAACCTGCGACAGGCCCGCCTGCGCGGAGCGCTGTACGACCACGAGACCGTCTGGCCGACGTTCATCGCCCGCGACGCGCTCGTCGACGCGTTCTGCCTGGCTCCCGACGTGGTCCTGACCGGCGCCGACCTGCGGATGACCAGCCTGCCGGCCGTCGATCTGTCCGGCGCCAACCTGTCCGGGGCCGATCTGTTCCGGGCCGACCTCGAGAGCGCGGTGCTGATGCGGACCGATCTGCGCGGTGCCGATCTGGAGGAGGCCAACCTGCGCGGCGCCGATCTGCGCGGAGCCGATCTGCGCGGCGCCCGGCTCGCCGAGGCCAACCTCCAAGACGCCCGGCTGGAGGGCGCCATCGAAGACAACGAGACCATCTGGCCCGACCGACGGTAGAGCGCAGAAACCCCCGCGGGCGGCATCGTTCGGGGATAAAGTCCCGCGGATTCAAGTCAAATCCGCGACCCTCTATGCGCTTGTGTGGGAAAACCCCCACCCCCATCGCTGCCCGAAGTCTGGGCAGGCCACCGATGCTCGGTGGCGCAGCATCAAGGGCGATGTGTTCGCTCCAATTGGATGTTCGCTCCAATTAGGTTCTTGCGGCACTGTACCTCGATGGACCCCTCAACGGAGGTTCCCATGGACACCAGCCGCAGCGATGCCCCCCGCATCAAAGCCCCCCGCATCAAAGCCCTGAGAGAGGCCCTCGCTGAGCGCATCGTGGTGCTCGACGGCGCCATGGGCACGGCCATCCAGGGCTACGACCTGGGCGAGCGGGACTTCCGCGGGCAGCGATTCGCTGGGCACTCCTCGCCGCTCACCGGCTGCAACGATCTGCTCGTCCTCACCTGTCCAGACGTGATCTCCGCCATCCACCGGGCGTACCTGGAGGCCGGCGCGGAGATCGTCGAGACCAACACCTTCTCCGCCACCCCGGTGGCCCTCGCCGACTACAAGCTGAGTCACCTGACCCGCGAGATAAACGCCGAGGCCGCGCGGCTGGCCCGCGTCGAGGCCGACGCCTGGACCGCGCGCACCGGTCAGGTCCGCTGGGTCGCGGGAGCGCTGGGGCCGACCAACCGCACCGCCTCCATCTCGCCTGACGTCGAGAACCCCGGCTACCGCAACGTCACCTTCGAGCAGCTCGCAGAGGGCTACGCAGAGGCCGCCGAGGGCCTGCTCGACGGGGGCTCCGATGTCCTGCTGATCGAGACGATCTTCGACACCCTCAACGCCAAGGCGGCGATCTGGGCGGTGCTGGATGTCTTCGAGCGCCGGAAGACCCGCGTTCCGATCATGATCTCGGGCACGATCACCGACGCCTCCGGCCGCACGCTGTCCGGCCAGAACACGGAGGCCTTCTGGAACTCCGTGCGGCACGCCGAGCCGCTGAGCATCGGCCTGAACTGCGCGCTGGGGGCCACCGAGCTGCGGCAGTACGTGGCCGAGCTGTCGCGGCTGGCCGACTGTCCGGTGAGCGCCTACCCCAACGCTGGCCTGCCCAACGCCTTCGGCGGCTACGACGAGACCCCCGCGTCGATGGCCGCGCACCTGCGCGAGTGGGCCGGCAGCGGGCTGGTCAACGTCGTCGGCGGCTGCTGCGGCACCACGCCGGCGCACATCGCCGCGATCGCACAGGCCGTCACGGGGCTCTCGCCGCGAGAGCTGACCCGCCCCCCGCGCCTCACCCGCCTGTCGGGGCTGGAGCCCCTGACGATCGGCCGCGACGACAGCCTGTTCGCCAACATCGGCGAGCGCACCAACGTGACCGGCTCGGCGCGCTTCCGGAAGCTCATCGAAGGCGGCGACTTCACGACGGCGCTGCGGGTCGCGCGCCAGCAGGTGGAGAACGGCGCGCAGCTCATCGATGTGAACCTGGACGAGGGGATGCTCGACTCCGAGGACTGCATGGGGCGCTTCCTCGACCTCATCGCCTCAGAGCCGGACATCAGCCGCGTGCCGGTAGTGATCGACAGCTCAAAGTGGAGCGTGATCGAGGCTGGTCTGCGGCGCCTGCAGGGCAAGGGGGTGGTCAACTCCATCTCGCTCAAGGAGGGCGAGGAGGCCTTCCTGGCGCAGGCCCGCGCCGTCCGGCGCTACGGCGCCGCGGTCATCGTGATGGCCTTCGACGAGGAGGGGCAGGCCGACACCGTTGAGCGCAAGGTGGAGATCTGCGCGCGGTCCTACGCGCTGCTCACCGAGGCAGGGTTCCCACCCGAAGACATCATCTTCGACCCCAACATCTTCGCGATCGCCACGGGCATCGAGGAGCACGCTGGGTACGGTGTGGCGTTCATCGAGGCGGTGCGGGCCATCAAGGAGCGCCTGCCGCACGCGCGCGTCAGCGGCGGGGTGTCCAACGTCTCGTTCGCGTTCCGGGGCAACAACCCTGTCCGCGAGGCCATCCACTCGGTCTTCCTGTACCACGCCATCGCCGCCGGCATGGACATGGGCATCGTCAACGCCGGGCAGCTCACGGTGTACGCGTCCATCCCCCAGGACCTGCGCGAGCGGGTCGAGGACGTGGTGCTCAACCGCCGCCCCGACGCCACCGAGCGGCTGCTCGAGGTCGCGGCGACCGCGCGGGGTGACCGCAAGAAGCGCGCGGTGGATCTGTCCTGGCGCGAGGGCGCCGTCGGCGCGCGGATCACCCACGGACTCGTCCACGGCATCGACCGCTTCATCGTGGCCGACACCGAGGAGGCCCGTCAGGCCCTGCCGCGCTCCCTGGAGGTGATCGAGGGCCCGCTGATGGACGGCATGAAGGTCGTCGGCGATCTGTTCGGCGCAGGCGAGATGTTCCTGCCGCAGGTCGTCAAGAGCGCGCGGGTGATGAAGAAGGCCGTCGCGCACCTGCTGCCGTTCCTCGAGGCCGAGAAGGGCGACGCCGCCGGAGGAAGCCGGGCGGCGGGCAAGATGGTCATCGCCACGGTCAAGGGCGACGTACACGACATCGGCAAGAACATCGTCGCGGTGGTGCTGCGCTGCAACAACTACGAGGTGATCGACCTGGGCGTGATGGTCCCCGCGCAGAAGATCCTCGAGGCCGCTCGGAGGGAGGGAGCCGACCTGATCGGTCTGTCGGGCCTGATCACTCCGTCGCTCGACGAGATGTGCCACATCGCCGCGGAGATGGAGCGCCAGGAGCTGCGCATCCCGCTGTTGATCGGCGGCGCCACGACGTCGCGGGTACACACGGCGGTCAAGATCGCTCCCCGTAGAGCCGACCCGGTGGTCTACGTCACCGACGCCTCGCGCGCCGTCGAGGTGGTGAGGCAGCTCCTGAGCCCCGAGCGCGGGCCGGGTTTCACCGCCGAGACCGACGCCTCCTACGCGCAGATCCGCGAGCGCCACGAGGTCCGCACCGCACCGCGCATCGCGCTGTCCGCCGCGCAGGAGAACGCGCTGTCCATAGACTGGCAGGCCGAGCCTCCCGTCGCCCCGCGCCGACCCGGCCTGCACCAGCCCGCGCTCGACCTGGCGGAGCTAGCCCGGTTCATCGACTGGACGCCCTTCTTCCACACCTGGGAGCTCCGCGGGAGGTTCCCTGCCATCCTCAGAGACTCCCGCAAGGGCGCAGCGGCCCGAGAGCTGTATGACGACGCCCGCGCGATGCTCGATCGCATCAGGGGCGAGGGCTGGCTCACCCCCCGCGCGGTCCTGGGACTGTTCCCCGCGCAGCGCAGCGGCGCAGCCGACATCGCGATCTCCACCGACGAGGGGCGGTCGACGGTGGCCGCGACCCTGCGGATGCTGCGCCAGCA
>CAYXGP010000015.1:20438-61764 GCA_964464515.1 uncultured Enterobacterales bacterium | reverse complement strand
GCAGGGGGTGCCACAAGAACAGCCGCTGCACCGACGACACCGTGAGGACGGGCGCCGGCGCCGACGCCCTGATGCGGCGCGGCGACTACCGGACCACCCTGCACGCCTACGGTCGGCGCTATCCGCGGCGCGGCTACGGGGGCATGTTCCGGCGCTGGCTTGCCAGTGAAGATCCTCAGCCGTACAACAGCTTCGGCAACGGCTCGGCGATGCGGGTGAGCCCGGTCGGCTATGCGTTCCATCGCCTCCAGTCGACGCTGGACGAGGCGGCCCGGAGCGCGTCTGTCTCGCATGATCACCCCGAAGGGATAAAGGGCGCCCAGGCGATCGCAGCCGCGATTTTCCTCGCCCGGAAGAACAAGAAGAAGGCGGAGATTCGCTCGTTCATCGAGGATCGCTTCGGCTACGACCTGCATCGCTCCGTCGCCCGTATCCGCAAGCACTACCGTTTCGACGTCACCTGCCAGGGCTCGGTGCCCGAGGCGATCATCGCCTTCCTGGACTCAACGGATGTCGAGAGCGCGATACGGCTGGCGATCTCGCTGGGCGGAGACGCTGATACGCTGGCTTGCATGGCCGGGGGGATCGCCCAGGCGTACTATCAGCAGATCCCGGCTGAGCTGGTCGAGGAGGTCGAACAGCGCCTCACGCCGGATCTTCACGCGACCGTTCTGGCGTTCAACCAACGCTACAGTGTGACGTTCGAGGTGATCTGATCCCGCTACAGGGTAGCGCCCAGCTTCATCGGGCCACGCCCAGCTTCATCGGGCCACGCCCAGCTTCATCGGGCCACGCCCAGCTTCATCGGGCCTGCGCCCACCGCCGCCACGCCGCCCGCTGCTCGTCGAAGTCGCGCCCGTCGGCGAAGTCGAACCCCGCCACCTGACCCAGCGCACCCACCGCCGCGACCTGCACGGTCTCGTCAGAGTCGTCGAGGCAGCGCGCCAGCACAGCGACAGCGGCGGCGTCACCGATGGCGCCCAGCGCCTCGACGTAGTGCCGCCGAACCCACAGGCTGGAGCCGCGGTAGTAGCTGCGCCCCGACATCAGCGCCGTCGCCAGGGGATCGACCGCGCCGGCCGATCGCAGCTTGCCCAGCGCCTCCGCAGCGCCAGCTCGCACGATCACCGCCGGATCGTCGAGCAGCGGGATGACCTGCTGCGTGGTGGTGATGTCGCCCAGATCGCCCAGGGCCTGGACCGCCGCAGCGCGCATCGCCGGCATCTTGTCGGACAGCAGCGACAGCAGCACCGAACGCGCGGCCGGCCCGCCGACCTGGCCGAGCACCCGCACCGCCACCCAGCGCTCCCGGGCGTCACCGTCAGGATCTGCCGCGACCTGCTGCACCAGCGTGATGTCGGTGGTGCCGCGCTGTACCAGCCGGTCGAACGCCGCCATCCGCGCCGTCAGGCCCAGCTCGGCGTCGGAGGCTTCGGAGAGATCCTCGCCGGCGCCGGCCAGCGCGAGGGATACGAGCATGAACAGGATGGACATGCGCCCACCTTATCCGAAGTCCGCCCGGAATGGGCGACCCACTGTCGCCGTGGTTGAACTCGGGTGCCAGGTCCCTGTGACCGCCGGAGGGGAGATGTCGAGGAGACGTGAGAGTGGTCGTTTTTGCGTGTCCGCGTGAAGACGGCACCGCGACTTCACGATTGCGCGAAAACAGCCCTCCCCCCGAGCATCAGAACTCGTAGGCGATCCGTGTCTGCAGCGTAAAGAACTTGCCCTCGGGGTTGAGTCCCACGGTCTCCAGCGGCACCCGCGGGCTCACCTGCGCATACCCGCCCTCCATCGCGAACAGCACGTGCTCATGGAAGCGGTGCTTGACGCCGAGATCGAACTCCCAGCCGATCTCCTGGGGCAGACCATCCTGCGGGTCGTTGCACGTGAAGTCCTCCAGCGCCTCCTCGTCCAGCGTATCGCAGAGGATTCGGCTCCCGTCGGGGCGGTTCGGCCACGCAAGCAGGTACGCGCCGGTGACCTCCCAGTTCTTCATCGGTCGCCAGGAGACGCTGGGGAAGATGTAGGTCGCGTTGTAGACCCCGCCGTTGCTCCACAGACCGGCCGCGTCCTCCGTCCAGGTCTCGCGCGTCACGCGCGCCATGATCTCCTCGAAAATCAGGAGCCCGACGTTGTAGTCGGAATGCAGCGGGCGCCCGGTGAAGGCTGCATCGGCCGGATCGTCGTCTCCGGAGGCGTAGCCATACTCCATCACGACATCGTACAGCTCTCGCTTGTAGCCGACGCGGGCCACGTACCCCCAGATATCGGCCTCCTTGTACAGCGGATCGCTCGACTCGCTCGCGGGATCGTAGGCGCCCGGCAGCGCGATGGCAGAGGTCTGGCCTCGGATGTTGAGGACCTCACCTTCCAGATAGATCCCCTTCCACAGGAACTTCGCGTAGGCGTCCAGGATGAGGATGTTGGAGTCGGTCTCCTCCTGCTTACGATTCACCACGTAGGTGCCGAGGATGAGGTCGGCGGCGCTGCCGGCAAGCGTGATGCCCTCGCCCTTGTAGATCAAGACATAGACGACCTCATAGACGTCGTCAGCGTTGTCGATCCACCAGTCGCCCTGGCGCTCCGAGTCGAGCCGCTCGTCGTTGACGTAGTCGTGCGCCAGCGTGTGATAGCCCTCGCCGTTGGGATCACACCGGGCGTCGTACTCCTCGTCGCCCTCGATGATGAGGTCGCCCGAAGCGTTCTCGTCATCACAGGAGTATCCGTAATATTGGAACAGCGGGTCTTCGACGAGACGATCGACGCCGATCGCGAAGAACAGCGGAATACCTGAATCGTCACGACCCATGATGGTCTGCAGAATCGCGATCGGCTTGGTGGCGAAGATGGCCCGATCGAACGTCGAGCCCATGTTGTTCTCGCCGAAGCTGTCGTCGAATCCGTTGCCGTTGTTGGACAGCAGCCCCATCCCCCAGTTGGACTCCTGACGCCCCACCCGCAAGAGCCCCACGGGGACCTTGAACTCCATCCAGGCCCGCTTGAGTCTGAAGGTGTCGGTGGCGACGCCGTCGTCGAGGCGGAAATTGCCGGTGGTGCTGGGATCGCCTGCGAACAGCGACGTGGAGGCCAGCGACTGGTTGTCACCCCAGGCCACGTTGTCGAGGACGTCGGCCATCATGATGAACTTGGCGCGGCCCTCGAAGTCCAGCTGGGGCTGGAGACGCAGACGCTGCACCATCACCCGCGCTGGCTCCTCCTGGTCCGGGTACAGGTTGCGAAACGTGTAGCCCCGGGTCCGATAGTAGCCCTCGAGCTCGAATTCCCAGTCATCCTCGGCCGCGCGGGCGTCCGTACATACGAGCGCTGCGGCCAGGCCGATCGACAGCATGGCGATCCCTCTGTTCGTGTTGATTCTCGGAGATTTGGATCAGGGGGCAGGGGCAGGTCCGGTTCCACCACCACCAGGACCACCGCCCGAGGTTCCGCCGCCGGAGGTGCTGCCGCCGGTGGTGGTGCCAGTGCTGGTACCAGTACTGCCTCCGGTGCTGCCGCCAGTCGTGCTGCCGCCAGTCGTGCTGCCGCCGGTCGTGCTGCCCGTGGTTCCGCCGGTCGTGCCGCCCGTGGTTCCGCCAGTCGTCGTGCCGCCCGTGGTTCCGCCGGTCGTCGTGCCGCCGGTCGTGCTGCCGCCGGTCGTGCTGCCGCCGGTCGTGGTGCTGCCCGTGGTTCCGCCTGTCGTGCCGGTGGTTCCGCCGGCCACCAGGCAGGACTCGGGGTACCGAACGCCGTCTCCGTAGCCGGTGTAGATGCTGGAGATGTTGATGCTGTCAGCTTCGACGTCGAGCCGCGTCTGTCCCATCAGCAGGTGGCTGCTCGACGCGGAGTCCCACACGTAGGTCTGGACGTTCCATGTGCCGACAGGAATGTTGATGGCCACGAACAGTCCATCCGCCGACGTGTGCGGCTGGTTGCGGTTGGGGAAGTCTTCGACGAAGTAGTTGACGACCAGCGAGTCGGGGATGTCTCCGTCAGCGCCGACCACGACGACCTGCGCTCCTTCGACCGGGTTCTCGTTGATGTCGTAGATCGTGCCCGCCGCGATGCCCTTGTCGGTGTCGGGGCTCACGCCCAGCAGCGAGGGGATGATCGCGTAGGTGGTGGTAGACACCGAGTTGTACTCATCGGAGATCGAAGAGCTGGCGCCGTAGACCTGGTGGAACTCGTAGGTGTCCTTGGTCTCTTCGAGCGCGGGATCGGTGGTCACGCGGTAGGCCATCGGCGCGCAGGTGGGCACGTCGTCGGCAGAGACCGAGCCGCCATCAGCGGAGGTGACCCGGACGTCTGGAGCGCCGTCGATGGTGTCGGCGAACCACATCTCGAGGGTGGCATCGAGCACCGGATCGTCAGACTCGAAGTCGATGACCTCACCGCTCATCGGGACAGCCTGGAGCTGTGCGGTGTCCACGTCCTGCTGCCACCAGGCGCCCTCTGCGCTGTAGCCGCCGAAGCCACCGAACTCTCCGATCGGGTCTTCCTGGACGTTGATGTAGTCCTCGAAGCCCGTCGCGCTGGTCACCACTCCGGGGGTAGACGTGCCACCGGAGCTTGTCCCTCCGCTGGTGCCCGTCGTCGCGGTTGTGCCTGCCCCTCCGCCGCTGTCGCTGGAGGTCCCCTCTCCGCCGCAGGCCAACAGCAACACACTCATCCAGGTCACGCTTCGCATCTCGCCTCCATCTCGATCGCGGAGAGGCCGGAATCGGGCCTTCCGCTGCGAATCATCTTCTAGGGCGTTGCCCCTGGTGCTGTCAACCAGCGCGGCGCCCATCTTCCCGGTCAGCGCTCCTCGCAGGCGGCGGCGGCTGTCCACAACCGCTCAACTCCCTCGGCCACCCGGAGCGGACCCTCCGGTCCCAGCCCGCTGCCCAGCCGCGGCTCGATCGCCGCCTCCAGCGCCTCCAGGTGCCGTGTCCGCGCGGTCAGCTCCTCGCGCTCCAGGGTCAGCGCGGCTCGAAGCTGAGCGACCTCCGCCTGGAGCTGCGCGACGCCGCCCGCGCTCCCCACTGCTCGTTCGACCTGAGCCGCTCGTCCCTCGGGGACCTCCCGCCCAGCAAGCCCCTCGAGCGACGGAGCGATCGGCGTCGACCGCTCTGGAGGGGAGGCGCTCGGCGCCGGACAGATGAGGGTCGGCTGGGCCGACGCCGCGCGCTGCGGGAGGGCCTCCGGACGCCACGCCACCACCGACGACGAGACGCCGCCAAGGACCAGCCCGAAGCTCGCCACCGCCAAGCCCGCCAGTCGCCAGCGCTCTCGCCGCGCCGCGCGGACGATCTCCACCCGCTCGGCCCGCAGGAACGCCTGCGCGACCTCGGAGGGCGGCGCGACCGTCTCGAGCAGGTCGATCATCGCGGCTCGCGCGGGGCCTGTTCCGAGGCGCTTCCAGGATCGAGCGGCCGTCTCCAGCACCCGCGCCAGCTCCCGCGGCGCCTCCCCCGCCTCTGCCAGCCGCGGCCACTCGGAGATCAGCTCCTCGCGCGCCAGCGTGATCCAGGGCTCAGACGACGCCACCCGTATCCCCGGGCCGGACGTGATCGGTCGCAGCGGCTCCCACTCCCGGAGCAGATCGACCTGCAGCAGATCGCAAGCCAGCGCCCGCTCCTCATCGTCGAGCGCCGAGAGCGGCATCGAGAGCGCCGCGTAGCCTCGATCGAAGCGGAGGAGGCGGATTAGCAGCCGCACCGCCCCCGCGTGCAGGGGCTCGGCGAGTTGGGCCAGGCGCGCGTCTGCCCACACCTCGAAGACCCTCTGGACGCCCCCTGTCCGGGCGTAGTCCTCCGCGGTGATCGGACCGCTTCCGCGACAGAGGAGCTGCATGACGGCCGCCACCGCGGACAGCGGACTGCGCGGGGCGAGCGCCATGGCGTCTGCGGCGATGCGGGCCGCCAGCCCCGCCGGCAGCTCCCGACCCGCCAGCCGCGTCGGACGGACGATCGCGGCCGACACCAGCGGCTCAGACACCGCCAGCGAGAGGGTGGGTGCCCGCGCCAGAGACGCCTCAAGGCCCTCGAGCGTGCCTGCAGGCCGTCGCACCACCACGAGCCGCAGCCGAGGATGCCCCGCGGCCAGCTCGCGCAGCCCCTCCAGCCACTCCTGCCGCTGCGCGACGGTCAGCCAGGGGGCGTCGCCGAGCAGGTGGACTCGATCGATCACCACCAGCAGCGCCTGCCCCGCGGGCAGGCTCTCCGCCAGCGACGCGGCGAGCGCGCCGTCGAGCTGCGCCGCCAGCCGCGCGCGCGCCACCGGCACCGACGCCGGCTCCAGCGCCGCGGCGATGACCGTGCGGATCGGCCCGCTCGGCGTGAGGTGCACCACTCGCCAGCGCTGCCCTTCGCCGTCGAGGAGCCCCCGCGCGACCGCCGGTATCAGCCCTGCGCAGATCAAGGAGGTCGCTCCGACCCCCGGCGACGCCGACAGCGCGACCACAGGCGTGGTCGACACGCGCAGGTGCCGCAGGAGCCAGGCGATCTCCGTCTCGCGCCCCCCGCGCCCGGGCACGCCGGCCGCGGTGCGGGCGGCCGCGCCCGGGGCGGGCGCGGCGGACGGCTGGAGCGGCCGCGCGGCGTCGAGGAGGGCGTCGGCCAGCTCCCGGAACGTCGCGGGGTCGCCCACGCGCAGGTGCCCCCAGTCCGCCGCGACGGCCTGCCCTCGCCAGCCCACCGGCGGCGGGGTGTTGGTGGGGTGCAGCACCGCCAGGCGGAGAGCGGGGTTGTCGGCCTGCGCCCCGCGCAGCCAGCGCAGCTCGGTGGTCGCCCACGACTCGTGCGGCTCCAGCGCGACCACGCACAGCCCCGCGCCGCGCAGCTCTGCGTTCAGCGTCGGCAGGTGCGGCGTCGCGGACAGATCACGCGCCATGTCCATCCCGGCCGCCCGCAGCTCTCGCTCCAGCAGCGGCGCGAGCTCTCGGACGCGCGGTGAGCACCGGAGCACCACGCGACCTGCGCTGCGCCGCCGCACCTGCTCGAGCGGCGCGCTGCCGCTGGTCAGCAGGGAGGCCTCGCGATGGCGTCCCTGCGCCTCCAGCGCCCGTCCGATCTGCCGACTCACGGCGGCCTCGAGGGGCGTGTCTGGCCCCAGGGCGCGGACCGCGGGCCACACATACTCGCGGAGCACCCGCTCAGCGGCGTCCGGGCGGTCGCGGCGCATCAGGTGCCCCGCCGTCGCCCGCCAGACCCGCACGCCATCAGCCGGTCCGGCGCGCGCGGCGAGCTGCTGGGCCTCCTCGAAGGCCGCGGCGGCCTCGTGCATGCGGTTCAGATCTTCGAGGACCCGCCCCAGGCGAACCAGCGGGCTGATCAACTGCGACGCCTCTGCGCCGTGGAGCCGGCGCAGCTCCTGGATTGTCGAGCGCAGCAGACGCTCGGCCTCTTCGACCCGCCCGGCGCGGTGCCGGGCCTCCGCGAGATCCGTCGCGACCGCGTGTCCGCCGCGCTCCGGGGCCACGTGCAGCGCGGCGGACAGGAGGCGACGCGCCAGCGGGAGCTGCCCTGCGTCGAGCGCCGCCCGCCCGGTGTCTGCGAGCACCGTCGCCAGCCCGGGCGGCGGGCGCTCGAGCGTGGCGGGCTCAGCCACCGCGCGGTCTGCCCAACAGCCGGCGACATCCAGCAGCCCCAGGGGGTGCGCGAGGAGCGCCAGGCGCGCCCACTCCGCCGGGGCGGGGCGCTGGGTGCGGAGGGGCTGGGTGCGGAGGGGCTGGGTGCGGAGGGGCTGGGTGCGGAGGGACTGGGTGCGGAGGGGCTGGCTGCCGAGGGACTGCGTGCGGAGGGACGCCTCGGTGTAGCGCAGCCCCTCGGCGGTGGGGCCGGGATGCGGGAGCGCCTGGAGCGCCCGCGGTGACCACAGCGCTGCCCAGTCGATCTGCGGCGCGGTGGCCTGCACCCGCTCGGCGAGCACCCGGCGGACGTGCGGCGCCAGATCCATCTCGGGGACCCGCCAGGCCACTGACGCCCACGCCCGCTGGAGGTCCGTGGCCGTCCCGTCGACCAGCGCCGCCGCGCAGCCCAGCGGATCGGCCAGACCCGGGAGCCTGCGCTCCACCGCCAGTCGCGCCAGCGCCGCGCCGCCGTCGGGTGCTGCGCTGCCCGCCGCATGCACTCCCGTACGCAGACGCTCAGCGAGGGTGAGCGCAGCGGGCTCCTGCTCAAGGAGCGCCGCGAGGGTACCCGGGGCGACGCACCCCGCCGCAGCCAGCCGGGTCGTTGCCAGCGGGAGCGGGAGGCGGGTTGCGTCGATCTCCACCCACCCGGGGGCCACCCGGCCGGGGGCCAGCAGGAGCACCCGATGGTTGCGCCCGGCCTCGGCCAGCGCCAGCCGGATGCGGCCGAGCGCCGGAGGCTCCCCCCCGGTGTCCAGCACCAGCCAGGCGTCCGCCGGCGTCCGCCGCGCGGCGCTGAGGAGCGGCTCGTAGGGTTGGCGGGCGTCGATGCGATGCGCGGGGCGCTCGGGATCGGCCCCGCGGAGCGCCGCGTCGAGGCCGGGCCCGCGCCACCAACAGGCGGGCAGCCCCGCGCAGGCCTGGAGCGCCGCGATGACGCTCGGCGGCGACTGCTCAGGGACGTCGATCACATGTGTGAAGCGCGCCTCGAGGTCCGGGGCCTGACGCGCCAGCCGGGCGTGCTCCTCCGGACGAGCCCACAGGAAGCACCGCAGCGGACGGCCCAGCAGCGCGCGGTGGCGACGGTCCCAGCCCTCTGCAGGTGGACGCACGACGGCGAGGTGATCCACCGGGAGGTCCGTCGGGTCCACGAACACCCCGGCGAACCGCGGGTGGGGCGTGAGGTGGCGGACCAGCAGGCCCAGGGCGGTGTCCGACGGCGCCTGCACGCGCACCAGCAGCGGGCCACCCAGGCGCAGGAGGCCATCCACACGGCGCAGCCATGGGCGAGCCCCGGGAGGAGCGAGCGGGGGAGGAGCGGACATCGAGAGGCCGGGGGAAGGGCCAGGAGAGTGCCCCCCCTAACCGCGCCCGCCAGTGAGGGGTCCCCGGGAACGGGATAGACTCTCCGGGTATGCGCGGACGTATCCCCACGTTGACCCCGGCGCAGCGACGCCCAGCCGCGCGCAGCAGAGCTCCTGTCCGGGTGGCCGGCGCCCGGCTGGCGGCGGCCACCCTGTTGCTCGCGTGGTCAACCGACGGCCCGGCCCGGCGCAACACGGCCCCCGCCACGCCCTCCACCCCAGCGGCCGAGGCGCTGCTGGCCCGCCACGTCGAGGCCATCGGCGGCGCCTCCGCGCTCGGCGCGATGAAGGCGCTGGAGATCGAGGGGATGGTGAAGATCCCCGATCAGGGGATCCTCGCGTCGTGGCGGATCGAGCGCGCCGCGCCGAACCGGTTCCGCACGGTGATCAGCCTGCCCGCGGGCTTCGAGCTGGAGGAGGGCTTCGACGGCTCCATGGGATGGGCCCGCGATCCCGCAGCGCGCCCGGTCGATGGCTCGGCCCTCGGTGAGCTGCGGCGGCGAGCCACGTTCGCCTCGCTCGCCGAGCCCGACCGCTGGTACAGCGCCCTCCAGACCACCGGCCCGGCCGACTTCGACGGCCGACGCGCCTGGGAGGTGCAGGCCACGCCCCGCGACGGGCGGGCCCACCAGCTCTACTTCGACCAGGAGAGCGGTCTGCTGCTGGGGAGCCTCACCCCCGCAGAGACGGGTGACGGCGTCGATCGACAGATCCACCGCGATTACTCACCGCACGGCCAGATCCTGCTCCCGATGCGCGGGATCCATGAGTCGAATGGGGTGCGGATGGAGTTCCGCGTCATGTCCGTCACGCTGGACGGCGAGACCCCCGCCATCGCCCCGCCGGCCGATATCGCCAGCGCGCTGTGGTCGGCGTCGCCGGCCGCCGCCGCGGTGCCGATACGCTGGGCGTCGAAGCTGCCCACGGTCACCGTCGCCTTCTCGGAAGGGCGCAGACTCGACCTGGTGGTGGACACCGGAGCCAACACATCCGCGATCTCCGCCGCCGCCGAGGCCAAGCTCGGGCTCGATCCGCTGGGGCTTCAGCTCGCCGCTGGCGGCGCCGGGGGGGACGCGGGGCAGGTCCGGGTGCGCTCGCTGCCGCGGTTCCGAATGGGGGTGCGGGACTACCCGGCGCCCGTGGTGGTCGTGGTGGACGAGCTGCCGGTGGAGGGCGTGCTCGGGGGCGGGTTCCTGTCTCTGCACGACGTCGAGTTTGCACGCGACACCCTGCGCCTCTACCCGCGGGGCGCGCTGGCGGCCGGCCATGGACCAGACGTGAGCGGGCTGATCGCGGTCCCTATGGAGAGCTTCGCCGGCGGTCTCCTGCGGGTCGATGCCCGACTCACCGCCGACGGGGCCGCGCTCCCGATGCTGATCGACACCGGCGCCGACCGCACGTTCCTGACGTGGCCCGCGGTCAACCGGGTCGGCATCGTGCCCGGAACGGAGGGCGAGAAGTTCATCGGCGAGATCTTCGGGATCGACGGACGCGGGATGTCGGTGGTGACGCATAAGGTCGATCGCATCACGCTGGGGGAGACCACGTGGCGGTCGCCGACGGTCGGGGTAGCCAACCTGCCGGCGCTGGAGCGTTATTTTGGAAAGGGCGCCGCCGGGCTGCTGGGAGCCGACATGCTGAGACGCGGGAGGGTGGTGATCGACTACCAGGGACACACGGTGTATCTGGAGCCGGAGCTGGTGCGCTGAGTTGGTGGAAGAGCCTGACCCGTGGGTTGGGACCCGCCACCCAACACGTGGATCGCGGAAGGGTGCACGGGCCCCGGTCATCGTTCTGGCCAGCTCGTCGACTCCGCAAGGTGAAACTGCCTTGTTTCAACGGGTCACGCGTGCGGTCAGGGCCTGAGGGCGGCCCCGCCCCGGGGTGGAGGCCCGAGGGCGGCCGGGCTCGTCAAGCGCCGAAGATGGGGGTAGACCCGGCCGGGTCGCTGCCGGACAGGGGCTCGGCACACCGCGCCCGTTGGCGCCCCGATCGCCGTAGCCGAGCGCGGTCACCGGCTCTCATCGGGACCCGTGGCCTGTGGGCGCCGGGTGATCACGATGGATCGATCCGAGCGATCACCGTGGGCGGTGTAAGCAGTCCAAGAGACCCTGGTGCACCACACTCTGGATGGCTGGGGCGCGTCTGAGACAGGATACGGCGCCTCGGCCACCCCTCCGCGAGCATGTATCGATGACCGGCAAGATGCGGCGGAATCAGACAATACAAATTATGTAGGGTGCTCTCCTCGAGATGGTTGGGTGCGAACGATGAGACACGTAGGGTTGGACCACCTGGCGGCTTCCATCCACGACACGGTCCCCTCGCTTGACCGACGGTTCCCGGTGCCGAGTGTCCCGCCCCTGGATGAAGCCCTTGTGGTGGAACTGCGCGAGCAGTGCAGCACCAGAGACGCAGCCCACCTCTACGCCGCCGCTCGAATCTGTTTTGAACTCGACGACCGCCATTGCGATGTGCTTCAACGGGTCAAACAAGTCGCCACACCGTCGCCGATCGAGCGCGAGATGGCCGCTCGCCTTGCCCGTAGGGTCGTCCGTATGCTCCCCCGCGAGGGAGAGGTCACACCGTTAGAGGTCTGTTTGGCGCCGCCCAGATGGCTGGTGGCCGAGGTCGAGACGTTCGGGGGGCGCGTGACCGACCTGCGCACGCCGCTCCCGCAGGTGGAGCTTCACGGTCTCGGCTCCATCCATTACGAGCATTCAGATGACCGCATGGCTCTCGACGCGCTCCGGGCGATCCCGGGATTTGATCGCGTCGTGGCAAAAACGATCGATAAGTTCGTCAAGAAGCATGAAATGGAGCTTCTGATGAACGCCATAGAGGTGGTGCCGAGGGCGATGCCTGAGCTCCACCGTGCGCTCGTGCACGCCTGCGCTGTCCTCCAGGTCGAGCCCCCGCGCATGTACATTGAGGGCAGCCCGGTCCTCAACGCCTACACATCTGGCGTCGATCGCCCCATCATTGTCTTGACTCAGCCCCTCATCGACGTCTTGACCTTTGAGGAGCTCGTCTTTGTCATCGGACATGAGCTGGGTCATATAAAGAGCGGACACGTCCTATACTACACCATGGCTCGCAAAGCTGGAGACTTCGCCGCGTCCGCAGCAGCCAACATCATGGGGGTCGGAGAAGCGGTGATCAAGCTCACCATCCTGCCTGCGCTCCAGTTCTGGAGTCGGCGGAGCGAGTACACCGCGGACCGGGCAGGTCTACTGGCGTGCCAGAACCCCAATATCGCTGTGACCGCTCTGGCGAAACTCGCCGGCCTCCCCGGCCAGCACGCGACGGACTTCGAGGCGGGTGACCTCATCGCGCAGGCCTTGCGCTTGACCCGGATGCTGGACAGTGACCAGATCCATCGGGTGCTTGTGGCGCTTGATCAGGTGACGGACAGCCACCCGCGCAACATCTGGCGCGTCGCGACGCTCATGCATTGGATCGACTCGGGCGAATACGAGGATCTGGTCCGCGCTACCGAGGGGGAGCGGCGGTACTTTGGAGAGCGCGTCGGCAACGACCCGATGATTGTGGTGTTCCTCGATGAGGCCGTTCATGCCATGGTGAACTGGGCCCAGCCTGCGAGTGAGCGCGAACGGCGGCTCCTCGTGCGCGCAGCCAGGCAGATGCTGCGCTTGGGCCGAAATGCAGATACGCCTCCTCTATCGAACGTGTTCAACGTGCAACTCCAGGTGCGTCGCGTGAACGACCAGTGTCTTGTCTACACACACCTCCTGGCGGTTCAGGACGGTCTGCCCGTCGCGATCGACCTGCCGTCAAGCGCGCCCCAGGGCTGGAGCCGTCTGCCCCGCGATGTCCGCAAGCACCTGCTCCAGAGCGGCGGGAGCGAATCGACCTATGAAGTATACAGAAAGAGGAGCACCCCATGAACGAAAACCGCACCCGCATGGCCGCTGGGCTCATCATCGCCACCGTGACCCTGTTGACGCTGGCGTTCGTGTGGAATCACATCATTCACTTCCTTCAAGCCATCCTGCTACCTTTCTGCCGCAGGATCCTCGGGAAGCGGATCGGCGGTCTGCTTACAGACTTGACGGTGTTCCTCGACGGGAAGGCCTGCCCGGCTCGGGAGGTTCTCCGGAGCGCGTGGTCGTCGTTCAAATTTCATGTGTTGGGAATTCAACAGACATACCAGCGCGTGGACGCGTCCACCGTGAAAGAGACCACCGTCGCCCATGTGCGTCGCCCCGACAACCAGGTCGCGGTCCAGACCAGCGTCCGCACCTTGGATTGGCACGATGTTCCACCGGAAATCCGGGAGCAGATGGCGCGTGCCGCTGAACAGCAGATCAAGGTGAACAGTCGCGATGTCATCCGCGACCGGATGCGCACGCGCGTTGATGAGGAGGCCATCGAACTGGAGCTTGAGATTTGACCGGGTCGTGTGACAACCAGAGTGTCGATCATCGCAGCGTTGTTTGCAAGAGTGGCCGCTGTGACATCGCGGCTGTGGGGTTCCAGCGAGGACGACGCTCCGGATCCCAACCAGCTGTTCGTCGCGGTCCTCGAGGAGCTCGGCGTCTCACTGGACGAGCAGTCGGCATCGCTGGGGAGAGCTGGTCTCTCCACATTCGTCGTGCGTCTGGTGTACGGTGATGCCGACGCGACGCCTCCTCCGGGTCTCGACGTGCTGGAGGTGGAGGTGGCTCGTGTTGGCGTCACCGAGTGGGACGTGCGTCTTCGCGCGCGATACGCAGATCGCATCTTCGAGGCCCGTGCGGTGCATCCTGTCTATTGGCACCATCTGCCGGCAGACTACCGGCAGCACATTCTGCGCGCGGGCGAAGAGTCCGCAGTGTTTCGTCTCTGGGAGAGATCATGGACATCAAGTCCCTGCTGAAGATCCTGGCCGCAATGTTCGCGGCCATCTTCGCGGTGTTCGCCGCGAACAAGCTGGTGGAGAAGAAGACCGGGCGCGGTATCACGGCGCACGCGTACCGTTGGTACACATCGGCGCGCGAGGACGTGCTGGCGTGGGCGCGAGAACAGGACCGGCAGGAGATCATCAGCGTGACCGTCTGGGTCGACCACCGATCCTCCGATCTGATGCGGCTGGTCTATCGCGGCGCGACCAGGGAGCAGGAGGTCGAGATCACCGAGACCACCGTGAGCTTGGAGGAAGCGCTGGAGATGTACCCCGAGCTCGCCGAGTCGGACGCAGTCGATATCACTGAACTGACCTTGGAAACCTGATATGTCGCGGAAGATATCGTCGTTCTTTGGTCGCCCTGTTCCGGAAGACCAGCGTATCTCAGAGCTCAAGGGGAGCCCTACCAGACCCACGTCCCCTGAGAAGGCGCTCGACGCGCTGACGACGAACCAGAGGTTTCCGGCGCGCAGTCCCCGGTACAGACTGGAAGACGTGGTGCTCTCAGACGGGGTCCGAGACAGCGTACAATCTGTGCTGGCCAAACTCGAACATCGGCAGGTGCTCTACGACAGCTGGGGGCTCCAGCGCATCGATCCGTTCGGTGGGAAGGTGGTGTTGAGCTTCTACGGACCGCCCGGAACCGGCAAGACCATGTTGGCAGAAGCCGTCGCCGATCAGCTGAACTGCCCGATCATCGAGGTGAACTACGCTGAGATCGAGAGCAAGTTCGTCGGCGAGACGCCCAAGAACATCGTGGCGGCGTTCGGGGCCGCGCGAGAACAGGGCGCAGCGCTCTTCTTTGATGAGGCCGACTCCATCCTTGGAAAGCGGATGACGCGGGTCACCCAGGCCAGCGACCACAGCGTCAATGTCTCGCGCGCAGTCATGCTCAAGCAGCTCGACGCCTACGATGGCGTCGTTCTCTTCGCCACCAACCTCGCCCGAAACATCGATGGTGCATTCGTTCGCCGCATTCTCTACCATATTGAGGTTCCCAGACCCGACGAGGATGGACGTCGGATGTTGTTTGAGCGCCTGATGCCGCCAGAGCTCCCCGGCCGGGATGAAATCGACGTGGAGCGGCTCGCACGGGAGACCGACGGCCTGGTCGGCGCTGAGATCAAGAACATCATCATCATCGCGGCGACCATCGCCGTGCAGAGACTGGGGACGGAGCGGGTCGTGTCGGACAGCGATCTGCTCACGGCGACGCGACAGGTTCGCGCGGCTCGAAAGAACGTAGGCTGCTTCGACGGCCTCGGGGATTGAACCAACCGCGCGGTGCGGAACGGGTACACACCCTGCACCGCGGCGGCGCCACCAATGAACTGAAGCGAGCCTGATCGCTGCGTCAAGTACTACGCGTGCTTCTCCCTTCGCCCTTGATAGAATCAACGATATCGCAACTCTCATCCGGACTACCATCGCCTCTGCCCGAGTCGCCGAGTCTCTAGACCCGCGAACTGCGAAGGAAGAGATCGCCGCTGCAGCGGTGCGGGCGACAAGGGAACGCGATACTCCCCTGACTACCGATACAACACCAGATAACTGGTCACCTCGACCCGCCCGTCCGTCGAATCGACCCCGGTCCGCTCCGCCCCATTCAGCAGCCAGCGATACGACAGCGTATTGTCTCCGCCGATCACCACGTCACCCGTGACATCGGCCGTCCACGGCGCGACTTCGAGTCCGGGGCACCACCCCCCGCGTCCATACACCCACGTGCCGTACTGGCCCGGAACCACGCCGTCCTCGACCTGGTCGGCGCACCCGTAGGTGTTGTCGACCGTGCCCTCGTCCTGGAGGAGGGGCGCGCTGCCGTTCACCGTGAACTCGTGCTGGTGGTCGCAGAACTCACCGCAGTTGTCCGGATCGGAGCTGTAGCCGTGCCCCGAGGTGATCGCGAACAGCTCGGCGTGGACGATGTCCGCCGGGATCTCGACCGAGAGGTCCTCCTTGCTGTCGTTGTAGTCGGAGTTGAGCGTACCCCCGCTCCACAGCGGCACGATCTCGCTGGGGGCGAACCCGCGACCGGCGCTGCGCAGTCGGACGTCCAGCGTGACGTCGTAGGGCTGCTGGGTGTAGAAAGCGAGCTGACGCTCGCCGCCGTCGGCGACCAGCGACAGGAACGGCGAGGCGTCGACCACCCACCGCCCAGGCCGGGCGTACGTCGTGATGAAACGCCCGATCTGCGTCCCGCACGACGTCGACTCATCGTCGCTGGTCGTGGGATCGTCGACCTCACACAGATAGGCATAGACGAGGTAGTCCCACTCGGGGCACGCCTGCGGGTTGGGATGCCCGCAGTCCAACGTGAGATCGAGCTCCATGGTGTCGAAAGTCTCCATCACCGAGCCCACAGGGAATTTCACCGTGGCGTATCCGCGCACCCCCGCCCAGCCTGAGTCCGAGACAGGGGTGGCGTCGAATGAGCGGAGCACGGTGGCGCCGTCGGCGGCCAGGCGCTCCTCCCGGTCGCTCTCGAAGTTGAAGAATCGCGTCTCGTAGTTGAGGAAGTCGGGCGTCCAGGTCGCCCAGCCGGTCACCGGATTGGCGAGGTACCCCAGCTCCCGCGCCACCTGGAGCCGATCGACGCCCAGCGCGGTGTACATGTGATCGTGGGTGTTGTAGCCGTCCGTGATGATGTCCCCGAGCCACCCGGCCTGGCTGGGGAGGGTCGTGGCGTAGTGGATGCGCGCCCGCCAGTGGTCGGCCAGGTCGTCGTCGAGTCGACGGAGCGCCGTCTCGATGGAGTCCTGGATCTCGGTGACGTGCGCGGCGGCCTCCTCCTCGGAGCTGGCCTCGACCGACGAGAAGACGTACCGGGCGTTGAGCGGCGACTCCTCCAGCCAGGTCTTGATCATCGACGCGGACGCCATCGACACCGGGTAATCGTAGCTCGGGTAGTACTGCACGAAGATGTGGGTGTCGCAGCCGGTCCACGTCTCCGACATCGTCCACGCGCCGTCGAGGGTGTCGAGCGTGAGGTCCGGGGCCAGGCCGTCGAGCGCTCCCTCCGTCGCCGCGGCGTCGAACGCCCGCTCGGTGAGCCCCTGCTCCGCGCAGAACCCGGTCGCGGTGGTGCCGGTGGTGGTTCCTCCCGTGGTCGATCCGCCCGTGGTCGTGGTGGTGCTGCTGCCGGTGGTGCCGGAGGTCCCTCCGCTGGTGGTCCCTCCGGTGGTGGTCCCCGGGGTGGTCGTCGTGCCGCTGCCGCCCGTCGTGGCGTTGGTGGCCGGCGCCGTGTCGTCCTCGTCTCCGCTGCAGGCCGCGAGCAGGCCCACCACGCACAGACTCACCAGCGCCGGTGTTCCAGTCAGCCTGCTCGTCGGCCTTCTCGTCGGTGGGGTTCTCGTCCGCATGCCTCGACTCCTTCATCCGTTCGGCGCACGAAAGATACCGC
This sequence comes from uncultured Enterobacterales bacterium, assembly GCA_964464515.1. Lineage (GTDB taxonomy): Bacteria > Myxococcota_A > UBA796 > UBA796 > UBA2385 > CAYXGP01. Next base: position 44,482 of record CAYXGP010000015.1, on the reverse strand, counting down.
GCCGCGCGGCCATCGCCATTGTGAAGCGTACGAGTCCCAGGTACACCACAACAGACACGCCTGCCCGAACAGAAACGCCTGCCTGAACAGACACACCTGCCCGGAGTCCCCATGCGCACCCTCGTCCTCCTCAGCCTCGCCGCCTGCGCCGGTGACAAGAGCGACACCGGCAGCACCTCCGGACAGGGCACCTCCGGCTCGGGCGCGAGCGGTGGCACCGGGGGGACCTCTGGATCGGGCACGAGCGGGGGCACCACCTCCTACGAGTCGGGCTGCATCACCGTCGACGGCGCGGGCGGCTACGCCTGGGTGAACGACGCCATCGCCGTCGCCGACGCCGGCAGTACCATCAACCTGTGCGCCGCAGCGGCCCACGAGGAGGCCATCGTCATCGACAAGCCGGTGGCGATCGTCGGCCCCGGCACCGACGCCTTCGTGCTGGTCGCCCCCACCAACACCCACGGCGTGACGTTCGCCGCCGGCGCCGACGGCGCCTCCCTCAGCGGCATCGCCGTCAGCACCACCCGCAGCGGAGTGCTGATCGAGGGCGTCAGCGGCGCGCAGGTCGCAGACGTCCAGGTGGTCGAGGCGGGCAATTGGGGCGTCTCCCTGGAGGGCTCGGAGGACGCCGTTCTGGAAGGGCTCGATCTGCTCGGCAACGGCTACGGCGGCATCTCCGTGGACGACGCGTCCGTCACGATCCGCGACAGCGAGTTGACGCAGAACATCTTCTACGGCATCCACGCCACGGACGGCGCGGCGGTCACGCTGGAGAACGTCTCGGTCTCCTCCACCACCTACACCGGCACTGCGACCGATCTCGACGGGATCGGCGTCTTCCTCGAGGGCTACAGCAGCCTGGACAGCTCTGGGGGCACCTTCGCCGCCAACGACGTCGTCCAGGTGTGGGGAGACACCGCAGATCTGACGCTCAGCGGCGACGTGCTGACCGGCGGTGTCTACGGGATCGTAGCCATCGAGAACGACGTCGTGGCCGAAGACGTGACCATCACCGATGCATACTCCATCGGGCTCTATGACGTCGGCTCCACCGCGACGCTCCAGTTCAGTGGCGTCATCTCTGGCGATCCCGCGCTGACGGCCGAGGTCGGCGACAGCGAGTGGGGCGGAGAGAAGTACGGCATCACCGGCGTGGGCGCCCTCGTCCTGGCGAGCGAGGCGACCATCACCGACACCACCGTCTCCGGCTACAACCACGCCGGCATGCTGCTGGGTCCCTACGACGACACGCTCATCGCCACACTCGACGGCGTCACGCTGGAGGACAACGGGCGCCGCGGTATCTGGGCAGAGCTGGCCGACCTGTCGATGAACGACACCTTCATCACCGGCACGCGCGACGTGGAGGGCTACGGCGCGAACGCCTGCTCCGTCCTCGAGGGCGTGGCGGGACTCTACGCCTACTCGTCCACCGTCAGCTGGACCGGGAGCGAGAAGAAGGGCCCCACCAGCGGCGTGAGCGACAGCGCCGGTCACGGTCTGTCTACCGTCCTGGGGAGCACCACCCTCGACGGCCTCGAGGTGAGCGCGCACGGCTGCGCGGGGATCCTCAACTTCCAGGGCGATCTGACAGTGCTCAACAGCTCGTTCACGGAGGCGGCCGGCGGCGCCCTGCTGGGCTCATCCATCGTGGACTACCTGGGCCTGGGGTTGGTGGTCGAAGACACGCGGTTCACCGCCAATCAGCACCAGGGGGCGTTCACCCAGGAGCTCGACTACACCACGCACCACGGCTTCACCCTCACCGAGACCTACAGCGAGGAGTACCCCGCCAACAGCGACATGTTCCTTTACTTCTCACCGCAAGCCAGGATCAGCGGCGCGACGTTCTCGGAGGGAGACAACGGCATCGTCGCGTGGGGATCGAACGTCGAGATCACCGACGTGAGCTGGACCGACTACCGCGGCACCATCATCAACGCCGACGACTACGCAGACACCTCCGGCACCGTCGCCTCCACCGTGGTGATGGACGGCGCGCAGATCTCCGGTTTCGCGGGACCGGGCGTGTACTGCTACGGCTCCTCGCTCGAGATGGAGGACGTCGAGCTGAGCGGAGGGCGCAGCTACTCCTATGAGTACTCCTACGAGTACGACTACGGCGACGGCTTCCCCACCACCGGCTCGTGGACCAGCAGCTCCACCGGCTACGGCCTCTACGGCAGCGACTGCCCGCTCGCGCTCAACCAGACCAGCATCTCCGACATCGACGCCTACGGGATCATCGCCTACTGGTGGTCGGACGACGCGGAGATCGAGCTCGACGACGTGTCGGTCTCGGATGTCTCTGTGTCGCTCCCCGGCGTCTACACCGGCGCCTACCTCTACGCGTCCGTCGGCGGCACCGCGCTGCTCAACGACGTCTCCGTCTCCGGCGCGGACACCGCCACCGGTCTCTCCCTCTCCACCAGCGGCACCTTCGATCTATACGCCAGCGACATCACCATCGACGGCGTCGCGGGCACCGGGCTGTACCTGTCCGGCAGCGACATGACGACCACCATGGACGAGGTGGTGATCACCGACGTGGGCAGCGCGGGCGTGAGCGTGCAGGGCGGCGCTGTCTCGATGACGGATTCAGCGGTGACGGGCAGCGGCTCCTCGGGCCTTCAGCTCAGCAGCACAGTCGCGGACGTGTCGGACAACCTGCTGACGGGCAACAGCGCGTGGGGAATGACGTGCAGCGCCACGACCCTCCAGACCTGCGCCGACAACGACCTGTCGGAAAACGCGCTGGGAGAACACAGCGGCTGCGACGACGCCTGCGGCCAACCTGATGAATCGGAGATCCCGGTGAAGGAGCCGCCGGGACGATGAGCTGCCGCACCTGTTGGAGGTGAGCGGTCCCTGTTAGCGGCCCTTCGTGCCCATCGTGCTGACTTCTGGCTACTGCGAGCATGAGGCCACGCGGCGTCTGGTGGGGCGCGCCCGTCTGGGGTTCATCCAGAAGCCGTGGACCGTCCAGGTGTTGCTTGAAGAGATCGAAAGCACGATCGTAACGGAGTAATGCCCCTCCCGTCCGGGGGAGGCTCCATCCAGGCTGACCCCCGTCAGGGGTCGCCCCCCCTGTAGTATGCTCGCCTGCCCACCCACGAGGTGCCCATGAAGACCATCGCCGTCCTGCCGCTCTTGCTGCTGTCCGCCACCGCGCTCGCCCAGGATGAGGGAGCGGAAGAAGCCGCCGAGGCCGCCGAGGCCGCGCCCGTGACCTACGCGATGGGCGACTCGGGCAGCCGCCTGTATGTGATCACCCGCAAGGACTCCAGCACCCTGGCGTCCGCGCTCTCGCACGACCACGCGATCGAGGCGAAGGGCTGGACCGGCTCCATCACCTGGACCGACGGCGATCCCTCCGCCTGCAAGCTGGAGTTCTCCGTGCCGGCGGGGCAGCTCGTCGTCGATCCCTCCGACCTCCGCTCCAAGGCCGGCCTGGAGGGCGAGGGCCCGGGTGACAGCGACAAGGAGACGATCAAGGAGGGGATGCTGGGCAAGGACCAGCTCGACGCGTCGTCCCACCCGAACATCACCTTCTCGTCTTCGGGGTGCAGCGGATCGGGCACCTCCATCACCGTGAAGGGCACCTTCACCCTGCGCGGCAAGGGCAAGGCCGTCTCGGTGCCGCTCACGATCTCCGCCGCCGACGGCAGGATCTCCGCTGCGGGCTCGTTCGACATCAAGGCCACCGACCACGGCTTCGAGCCGTTCAGCGCGCTGTTCGGTCAGCTCAAGAACCTCGATGAGATGACCATCGTGCTCGACGTCAAGGGCTCCGCCCGGTGACAAGGATCTGAGTGACAAGGATCTGAGTGACGGGGATCGGGGTGACGGGGATCGGGGTGACGGGGATCGGAGTCAGGGGGTACCGCGCACCGCCGGCTCGCCGGCCTCGCGGATCTCCGCTCCCGCAGCCGCCGGCTGGGCAGTCCACCGCGGCTGTCCGGAGCGACGAAGCACCAGCGTGGGGCCGTCTGTTGTGTCTACGGTGGATCCGTGGAGTGACTGCCGCGGGCCGAGCACCGCCCACGGACTGCCCGCCAGCTCGCCGAGCCACGGCGGCGTCCGCTCGCCCACATGCTGAGAGGGGACGAGCAGCGGCCCCTCGAGTGCCACGCCTCCGCGCGCATCCGCTGGCGCGCGACCGCCCAGGGCGAGCACCTCCACCGGCCAGCTCCCCGTATCGGCCTCCAACGATCCCGCGTGCACACGCACCGGCCCGAGCCGGCCCGTCCCCGGGGCCACCGCCTTCCAAGTGAACGTCAGGGTGCGCCGCTCCCTCCAGGCCGACGGCGCCTCGAGCACGTCCTCGACCACGCGCGTGAGCCGCAGCAGACCCGTCGGCGAGTCGACCCGCTCCAGCCACAGCTCCGCGCCGGTCGGCGCCTCGACGGTCAGCGTGACGGTCCACTCCTCCCCCAGGATCACCGCCCCGTCCTCGGCCTGCCCACCCACAGTGACCCGCGGCGCCCGCGCCAGGTGCGCGTGTTCCGGATCGGCCGCCAACGCCGCGAAGTCGGGATCCGCGCCGGTCTCGTCAGGGTCGAGCGCCCCGCGCGCCCGCAGCCAGCCGAGGTCTGCGGCGGCCTCCGCGGTCGCTCCCACCCCCCCGCGCGCGGCCGCCCGGTTGTAGCGCAGCGTCACGTCGGCCGGGAACAGCCCGACGGCGCGGTCCAGTCGCTCCAGGGCCGCGCTGTCGCGCCCGGCTTCGCTTAGCGCCGCAGCTTCCCACGCCGCCAGCGCGGGGTGGTCGGCGGCGCTCCGGGCCTCCGCGAAGTGCTCCGCGGCGCGGGCGGCGTCCCCGGCGGTCAACGCGGAGCGTCCGGCGTCGTAGGCCTCCAGCGCCCCCCGGAGCGGGCGCAGTTCCGGATCTCCGCAGCCCACCCCGAGCGCCCACGGAAGAGCCAGGACGGCGAGGCCCGCTGCGCGTACGCTCACGCGGTCACCCGCGTGCAGGCAGCCCGATCACCGCCGCCAGCCGCCCCGCGCGCGCGCCGTCTCGGCGGTAGCTGTGGAGCTGCACGTTCTCGTAGGTGCACGGCGCGCACAGCGACACCTCTACGTCGGCCTTCTGGATCTGCCACGCCGCCGCCGCCTGTAGATCGACGTGGGGGCGCCCCCGCCGACCCGGTCGCACGAAGACCTCCGGCGGCGGCCCCGACGCGGCGACCCCCGCCACGACCTCTCGTCCCACCTCGTAGCAGGCCCCGCAGATCGACGGCCCGATCACCGCATGGGCCGGCCGGGGCAGCAGGGCCAGCGTCGCGGGAATCACCCCCGCTGCCACCCCCCGCCAGCCGGCGTGGATGACCGCCACCGCGCTCGGTGTCGCCACCAACACCGGCAAGCAATCCGCCGTCCGCACCGCCAGCAGCAGCCCCGGCCGCCGGGTGATCAAGGCGTCCGCTTCTCCCGCGTCGCCGCCCTCGCAGACCTCAAGGACCGTCGCCCCGTGGACCTGCCGACAGCGCGCCACCGGCGCCTCCGGCATCCCGACTGCCGCAGCCAGCAGCGCCCACGGCGGCCCGTCCCCGAGGTCGAGCGCCGTCCCAAAATCGAGCAGCCGCCCTTCCGGTCCCACTCGCTGTGTGAAGCCGTGGTGAGCGGGCGCCAGGTGTCGGCTGGTGAGGATCACCACAGAAGGCTGCCCTGGTGTGCCCGCTCAGGTCAAGTCGCCTTCCGCCACCTTGACAGGGGCTCGGGCGCACGCCTACCTTCCCCCTGTGACAATCCGTTGCACCACACTGTTGCTCGCCACATCGGTCGCCTGTGGGTCGGCCACGGAGGGCGAGACATGGCAGCTCACCATCACCCCGGTGACGCCGTTCGACCAGACCAATCTGTTCGATCTGGGTGAGGAGATGCGCGTGGTCGTCGAGGAGTCCACGGGCCAGGTGAGCGAGTGGGACCTTGGCGCGGTCGGCTCCGGCGGACAGAGTTCCATCTCGGAAGTCCCCGATCTCACCGACGCCCTGCTGCGGCTGGAGCTGCTCAACAGCGCCGGAGAGCAGATCGGGCGGGGCGTGACCGAGGCCGTCACCCTCACAGAGGGCGAAGCCAACGTCACCGCGCTCGTCTCGCAGATCGACGCCCCCGGCACGATGGCCGATCTCGCGGACGCCCTGTCCGGCGGCGCGCTGGTAGCCGACGGTACGGGACGCTTCCTGCTGTTCGGCGGCAGCGAGGACGGGCTGCGCGGCGATCAGAGCGCCACCGACCAGGTCTTCTCCCTGTCGATCACCCCGCCTGACGACGAGCTGGCGTTCTCGGCCCTCGGCCCGATGCCCCCCCGACAAGTGAAGGTCCCCGACGGGCTGGCCCGCATGGGGCACTCCGCCACTCGCCTGACCGGCGCACACGATGACCAGGGCAAGATCCTCGTGGCGGGCGGCTCCACCGACTACCAGGACTGCTACAACGCCACAGAGGAGCTGTTCCTCTGGGATCCCGCGACGGACACCGCGGAGTCCTTCAGCGGCCGGGGCAGCGTCCTGCCCTCCCCCCAGTACCTCCACGTAGCGGCGGAGAACAACAGCGGGGGGGTGGTCTTCGCCGGGGGATCGGCTGGCTGCGTGGGGACCGGGATCGTCCGGTCGACGTCGATCTCGATGTACGACCCGGTCTACCGCAGCGTCGTCGCGGTGGCGGGCACGGCATCTGGCCCCCTCCTCGGCCACGCCGGCGCCCGCACCCCCGACGGGGTCCTGCTCTGCGGCGGCATCGACTACGCCACCAAGACCTACGAGATCTCCGCGGCTTGCGATCTCGTCACCGACGGCGGCCAGCTCGCCGCCGCAGAGGCGCTCCCGCTGCCGCTGATGCACCTCACCCTCACCCCCCTGGAGGACGGATCCGTGCTGGCTGCAGGGGGGCTGTCCGCCACCGGAGACGTCGCCGATACGGAGCTCGTCCCCGGGTCGAATCGCAGCTTCCTCTTCGCGAACGGCGCATGGCGCGAGGTGGGCGAGATGGAGGTCAGCCGGGGGATGCACGCCGCTGCCCGGCTGCCGGACGGGCGCGTGCTGATCATCGGCGGCGTCACCGAGAGCGACAGCTTCTTCTGGAACGGCACCGCCGCGACGAGCTGCCTGGAGATCTACGATCCCGCCACCGAGACCTTCACGGCGCTGGACGGCTGCGCCGCGGGCACCGGTCCGCTGCCAGGCCCCACCAGCCTTCCAATGGTGGCCGCCGATGATCGACTTGGGGTGCTGATCGCCGGAGGCATGGGCGAGTCGTATCGCCCGCTGGACTACGTCCAGCTCTTTGTGGGCGCTGAAGACTGAGCGCCCACAAAGCGCCGGCTGGGCCACGCCCAGCTCCTGGTGGGCGCTGAAGACTGAGCGCCCACAAAGCGCCGGCTGGGACTACGTCCAGCTCCTGGTGGGCGCTGAAGACTGAGCGCTCAGGAAGAGCCGGCTGGCCTACGTCCAGCTCCTGGTGGGCGCTGAAGACTGATTCATCAGCTCCGCCACCCTCGCGGTGAGCAGGTGATCGACCCGCAGCCCTGCAGCTATCCGACGCCGGATGTCGGTGCTGCTCACCTCGGGGAAGTCCACCGTCTCGCGCCCGTCCGGGGCGGAGTGGCCGCCCCGCCCCACCACCACGGGCTCGAAGCTGGCGGCGATCTCCGGCCAGCTCCGCCACTGGGGGAGCTGCGGGACCACGTCGGCGCCGATCACCAACCGCAGCCGATGCTGGGGGTGGCGCGATGCCAGCGCCCGCAGGGTGTCGATGGTGTACGACGGCGTCGGCAGCTCGGCCTCGATGGGCTGCACCCGCACCCGTGAATCGACGTCGGCGGCGAGGGCCCGACACCACGCCACGCGCTGGTCGAACGGCGCCAGCGTCTTTCCGTGTCGGCCCTCGAAAGCATGCCGAAACACCGGCACCAGCCAGACCTGCTCGGCGCGGCGGGTCCACAGCAGCCACGCGGCGACCATCGCGTGGGCCACGTGGGGTGGATTGAAGCTGCCACCATAAACGGCGATCTGCACCAGAACTCCGCGCATCTTCGCGGGCGGGAGGGGGACAGCCGCGTGTTAATCGATCCGCTCGCCAGGGGTCGAGGTTGAACGCTGATCGAAGACGCCGCGCCATCGGGATCTTCGACTCCGGGGTCGGAGGACTGACCGTGATGGCAGCGTTAGCCGAGCGCCTGCCCGACGAAGCGCTGGTGTACCTGGGCGACACCGCGCGGGTTCCCTACGGCACGCGCTCTCCCGCCACGGTCGTGCGGTACGCCGAGCGGGTGGCCGGTCACCTCATCGGCCGGGGAGTGAAGGCGCTGGTGGTGGCCTGCAACACCGCCACGACCTGGGCGCTGGCCCCGCTCCAGCGGGCAGGCGCCGCCCGCGGGCTGCCGGTCATCGGCGTGATCGCCCCCGGCGTGCAGACCGCGCTGGCCCACACCCGCGGTCACGTGGGGGTCATCGGAACAGAAGGGACCATCCGGGGCGGAGTTTACGCCCGACTGCTCCGTCAGGCCCGCCCGGAGATCGAGGTCACCTCCGTGGCCTGCCCGTTGTTCGTCGCGCTGGCCGAGGAGGGATGGACCACCGGCGAGATCGCCCGCCTCACCGCCGAGCGCTACCTCGCCCCGCTCCGCGACGGCCCCGACACCGTCATCCTCGGCTGCACGCACTACCCCCTGCTGCGAGAGGTCATCGCCGCGGCGCTGCCCGGGGTGCGCCTGGTCGACTCCGCCACCGCCACCGCTACCGCCGTGTCCGAGGCCCTCGACCGCCGCGGGCTGCGTACAGATGTCCTTCGGGCCGAGCAGGGAGCCCCTCCACAAAAAGCGCGACGCTTCCTGGTCACCGACAGCGCCGAGCGGTTCATCCGCGTGGGCGCCGCCTTCCTCGGCCGAGCCCCCGAGGAGGTGGAGGTGGTTGACCTGCTCGACGCCGACGCCGCGCGCCTGGTGGCCTGTTGATCCGCCTGTACCACGTCACCAAGACCTACGGCGAGGTCGACGCCCTGCGCGATGTCACCCTGAAGATCGGCAAGGGCGAGTTCTGCTACGTCACCGGCCCCTCCGGCGCGGGCAAGACCACAATGCTCAAGATGCTCTACGGCGCCGCGCAGCCGACGTCCGGCAAGCTGCTGGTGGGCGGCGTGGACGTCAGCAAGCTGCGGGCGAGCAGCCTGTACTCCCTGCGCCGCAACATGGGCATCGTCTTCCAGGACTTCAAGCTGATGCATCGCCGCACCATCGGCGAGAACATCGGGTTGGCGCTGGAGGTGCTGGGCAGGCCGAGGCACGCCATCCGCCGACAGGTCGCCGCGGTGTTGTCGATCGTCGGGCTTCAGGGGCGCGCCGACGAGTACCCGCTCACGCTCTCCGGCGGCGAGCAGCAGCGGGTGGCGGTGGCCCGCGCCATCGTCAACGATCCGTCGATCGTTCTGGCCGACGAGCCCACCGGCAACCTCGACGGCGCCATGGCGATCGAGATCCTCGAGATCCTCCAGGCGATCAACCTGCGCGGCACCACGGTGCTGGTCGCCACCCACGACGCCGGGCTGATGCATCGCTTCCCCTACCGCACGCTGCGATTCCGGGCCGGCCGGCTGGAGCGATCCTGATGGGCGCCTCGGTGATCCCCCACATCCTGCGCCGCTCGCTGCGGTCGCTGTGGGAGAACCTCTACCTCAACACCGTCGCCACCTGCGTCATCGCCTCGGCGCTGATGCTGGTGGGGGTGTATCTGGTGGTGCAGTACAACCTCAACGGCATCCTCGACTCGTGGGATCGCGACGTTCATGTGAGCGCGTACTTCCACGCAGACGTCATCGAGGAGCGTCGCTTCGCGCTGCGCGACGAGGTCGCCGGTCGCGAGGAGGTGGCCCGCGTGCGGTACGTCTCGGAGTCCGACGCCAGCCGCTGGCTGCTGGAGGCCATCCCCGATCTGGGGGAGGTGCTCGTCGAGCTGGGACCGAACGCGCTGCCGGCCTCGCTGGAGATCACCCTGCACGAGGGGCAGATGGGCCCCGAGCAGATCGGCGCGGTGGTCGCCGGCATCCAGACCTCTGACTTCGAGGAGATAGACTACGGCCAGCAGTGGCTGCAGAAATTCAACGCCTTTCTGTCGCTGCTCAAGCTGATGGGCGTGGTCATGGGTCTGCTCATCTTGATCTCTGCCCTCTTCCTGGTCACCAACACCGTCTACTTGATCGTCTACAATCGCAGGGATGAGCTGGAGATCCAGAAGCTGGTAGGCGCCACCGTGAGCTACATCATCTCTCCGTTCCTGCTCGAAGGGCTGTTCCACGGCGTCGCTGGAGCCGTGCTGGCCTTCGCAGGCCTGATCACCCTGCACAGTCTGGTGGTCGTGCGCCTGCAAGAGGCCCTCCAGCTCGGCGCCGCGGGGGAGCTGCAGTTCCTGCCGCTGCCCTGGCTGCTCATCCTCGGACTGATCGGAGTGGTGCTGGGCTGCGGCTCCGCGCTGGTGGCCGTCACGCGCTTCCTCTCCAGCGCCCCCTGATCGGGCTCTCATGCTCCTCCTCGCCCTCGCCCTCGCCCTCACCCCGGACAGCCCCGCGCAGTCCTGGGAGTCGTCGCAGCAGCGGGCAGATCTGGAGCGCACCCGCTCCGAGGAGCGCGACGTGCTCGGGGAGATCGAGTCGCTCGACCGCGAGCTGATGACGCTCAAGTCCGAGCAGGCGTCGCTGCAGGTCCAGGGGCGAGAGCTCGAAGCCGCCCACCGCCGCCACGCCGACGAGGTCGCCAGCGCCCAGGCCAAGATCGAGCGCGAGCGCGGATCGATGACCCGCCTGGTCCGCGCGCTCTACCGCCTGCGGCGTCGGGGGTTGGCGCGCACGATCTTCGGCGTCGATGAGCCAGCCGACATCCGCCGACGCGCCACCTACATCCAGGCCATCCTGACCGCCTACATGGGGCGATTCCAGCGGTTCGCCGAGAGCCTGGCGGCCCGCTCTCAGGCCCGCGAGCGAGTGCAGCGCGACATCGAGGCCCTGGGCGCCGTCCGCGCAGAGCAGCAGCTCAAGGTGGCCGAGCTGCGCGAGCAGCGCTCCCGCCGCCTGGAGACGCTCGGGACGCTGCGCACCCAGGCCGACAGGGCCGCCCGCGCCCTGCGCGACTACGAGACGCAGCGCCGCGAATTCTCCGGTCATCTGAGCCGCACGGTCACCCCCGCGCCCGCGCGGCCGACGTCTTCAGGGACCACGGTACCAGCCTGCGGGGACACCTTCCGCAAGTGCATGAGCCAGCATGTGTGGCCGACGACTGGTCGCCTGCAGCGGCGCTTCGGCACCTACACCGACCCGTCCACCAGCCAGCGGGTCGAGAGCTACGGCATCGACATCGCCGCGGAGTACGGCACCCCGGTGCGGTCGATCTACCCGGGCGTGGTCAAGATGGCCTCGATCGTTCGCGGCTACGGGCAGACCGTCGCGGTGAACCACGGCGCGTACGACACGATCTACGCCCACCTGGGCAGCACCGCGGTGCGCCGCGGGCAGGCGGTCCGGCTGGATGACGTGCTGGGCACGGTAGGCAACAGCGGCCTGACCGATGGGGCGGCGCATGTGCTCACCTTCGAGGTGCGATACCACGGCACGCCCAACGATCCCCTGCGCTTCCTGGCCCCTCGCTGAGCCCATGCTGCGCACCTCCCGGGCCTTCGTCCTCGTCGCCGCGACCTTCGTGGGCGGCCTCGCCGCGGGCTCGTCGGTGGTGCACACCGCAGCCGCACCCTACGCCAGCCTGGACACCCTGGCGCGCGCGCTGAGCACCATCGAGGATCACCACCTCGCGCCCCCTGGAGCCGACGCCCTCCTCTACGGGGCCATCTCCGGCATGGTCGACACCCTCGATCCCCACTCGACCTTCCTCGCCCCAGCTGACGCCGACGCCCTCCAGGACCGCGCCGAAGGCCGGTTCATGGGGGTGGGGATCGCGCTGCTGGATACCGACGCGGGTGTCGTAGTCGGTCGCGTGGTGCCCGGGAGTCCCGCGGCGCTCTCGGACATCCGGGTGGGTGATCAACTGCTGTCGGTCGACGGCGCCCTCACGCAGACGGCCGAGGGTGCTGCGGCGCTGCTCCCCGGTGCCCGGGGCACGCCCGTGGTGCTGGTCCTCGACCGCGACGGGGTCCTCCTTGAGCCCACCGTGGTGCGCGACGAGGTGCTGGAGATCGGCGTCGCCGGGGCGCTGTTCGAGCCGGGGTGGGGCTACGTGCGCGTGGATCGCTTCTACCGGCGCGTCACCGAGGACACCCAGCGCGCGCTCGCGGAGCTGGAGGCAGCAGGAGGTCCCCTCCGGGGGCTGGTCATCGACCTGCGGGGAAACCCCGGCGGACTGCTCGAAGAGGCGGTCGCCATGGTGGATCTCTTCCTGGACCGCGGGGTGATCGTCGAGACCCGAGGCCGCGACGGCAGGGTGCTGGAGACCCACAGCGCCACCGAGGACCCGCCGGCCCGCATCGAAGATCTGGTCGTCCTCATCGACGGAGGCTCTGCCAGCGCCTCGGAGATCTTCGCCGGGACGCTCCAGGCCCGTCGACGGGCGAGACTGGTCGGCAGCGCGACCTACGGAAAGGGCTCCGTCCAGAAGGTGTACCGGTTCGAAGACGGCGCGGCCCTCAAGCTGACCATCGCCCGCTACCACGTGGCGGGCGACGCGCCGCTCCCCCCCGAAGGGATCACTCCGGACGTCCAGATCAACCCCGATCAGGACATCTCCGGGGAGGTGACCGCCCTGCGGAGCGCCGTGCTCTCCCGCTCGCTGCCCGAGCCGGACCGCACGCGGCTCATCGGTCACCTCAGCGATCTCGACGCCGCCCTCTCCGCCACGCCCGCCGTCAGCGATGATCTCGCGCAGCGGATGAAGGGGGATCGGGCGCTGCGGGAGTCCTGGGCGCTGGTTCGCTCGCCGTGACGTGGTGAACCCACGCGCGACGCTGGTCGGCCTCCTCTTCCTCGTCTTCGGCGGAGCGCTCCTGATCTGGCTCGCTCCCGCCCTGCTCGCCGCGGCGCTCAGCGGCCCGGAGACGAAGCATGCGATCCAGGATCGTGACGCCGACGGGGTGGATGCCTGGCTGGAGGACACCCGCGCGGCGTTGGGCCTCGCCCCTCCTCGAGCGACCAGCGAGCAGGACGGCGTGCGCCACGCCATCCACACGCTGCCTGCCGGGATGGACGCAGCGGCCCTCTCGGACGCCCTGCGCGCGCGCGCCGCTGCGGAGGGGCTGGAGCTCTACGCGCGAGTGGTCGATGACGTGGACGCCGAGATCCGCCTGTACGCCGGCGCGACGCTGCGCCACCGACTGCTGTTCGTCGAGCAGACCCCCGACCCGCCCGCGCTGTCCGCCCGGCCCTGGCGGGAGCGACCGCTGCTGGCCCTCATCATCTCGGGCCTGGGAGATCGGGGCGCGCCCGAGGTCACGGGAACCGTCGCCCCGCTGACGCTGGCGATCCGTCCCCGGCGACCCTTCTCGCTGCAGCTCGGCCGCGACGCGATCCGCGCCTGGCACGAGGTTCTCCTGGACCTCTCGGACAGCGGACTGTCGGTTGTGGAGGCGCGCACGGCGCTCCCCTGGGCCAGCGGCGTGCTCGGTGCGCCGACGGCGTCCATCGGCGACTGGAGCCGCCCGATCATCACCCACCCCGTCGGTGAGGCACCAGCGGAAGACCGGCGCCGCCTGTTGCCTGTTCAGCGCCCGCGCCACATGAGCGCCGCGGTGTCGCTGCGCCGCGCCCGGCGGAGGGCCATCTCCGAAGGCTGCGCAGCCCTGGTCATCGACGCCGACGCCCCCGATCTCGCGGCGGTGCTGGAGTGGGCGGCCGCCGCGAACGGGCAGGGCTACCGGCTGGTCCTCGCCAGCGAGGCCGCGCGCGCCGCGGACCTTCGCGGCCGGGTCGATCCGTCGCCGCGCTGAAGGGCCCGCAGCTCGCGGCGCAGCCCGATCACCTCCGCCAGCGCGGTCGCGATCACGCGGGGCTCGCCGCCGGTCGCGCGCCCAGACCGCCGCGGCCGATGACTCACCTCCACCTGGGTGATGCGCAGCCCCTCCGCCTGCGCCCGACACAGCAGCTCGGCGTTGATGAACGCGCCCGACGCCCGCAGCGTGACGCGCTCAAGCAGGTGGCGATGGAACAGCTTGAACGCGCAGTCAACGTCGCGCACCTCCAGACCGAACAGGGTGCCCACCAGCCCCCCCCAGGCCCGCGCGTACAGACGGCGGTGGAGTGGATCTGCGCGGCGCCCCCGATACCCGATCACGAGATCGAAGCTGCCCGCGTGGACCATCAGCCGACGGATCTCCCGCAGCTCGAACTGGCGATCGGCGTCGGTGAAGAACAGCAGGTCGCCGCGCGCCGCCGCGAAGCCCGTGCGCAGCGCCGCCCCGTAGCCTCGACGAGCGGGGTGCCGCACCACCCGCAGCCACGGACGGGGCCTCAACAGCGACGCCAGGCAGGCCTCTGTGGAGTCGGTGGACCCGTCGTCCACCACGATCAGCTCCCACCGCTCGCACAGGTCCGTCAGGGAGTCACGGGCCTCGGAGATCAGCGCGGGTAGACACCCCGCCTCGTTGTGGGCGGGCACGATGACGGAGAGGGTGGGGACCGGGAGGGTCAGACCACGCACCCCAGGAGATCATGCGAGGTGGCGCGGGTGATCTCCACCTGTCGGAACTGCCCCGCGGCGATGTCTTCTGGGGACTCGTCGAGGTACACGCAGCCGTCGATCTCCGGCGCCTGACCAGGCAGCCGCGCAGCGAACGCCAGCGGGCTGTCGGCCGATGGACCGTCGACCAGCACCGTGCAGGTGCTGCCCACCAGCGCGCGGTGGCGCTCCAGACTGATCTCGGCCTGGAGCGCCATCAGCCGGCGCTTGCGGTCTTCGGCGATCTCCGCCGGCACCTGGTTCGGCAGCGTAGAGGCCTCGTCGTCTTCCTGGCAATATGTGAACACGCCCACCCGCGCGAAGCGCTGCGCGGCCACGAAGTCCATCAGCTCGGCGAAGTCGTCATCGGTCTCGCCCGGGAACCCCACGATGAAGGTGGTGCGCAGGGCGATGTCGGGGACGTACTGACGTATCCGCGACAGGATGCGCTCCTGGCCCGCCCGGGTGACGCCTCGGCGCATGGCCCGCAGGATCGGCCCGGAGGCGTGCTGCAGGGGCATGTCCAGGTACTTCACCACCTTCTCCTGCTGCGCGATGGACTGCAGGAGGCTCTTTGGGAGGCCGATCGGGTAGGCGTAGTGCACCCGCAGCCAACGCAGCCCGTCGATCTCACACAGCGCGTCGATGAGCCGACCGAGATCGCTGCGTTCGCCCAGGTCGCGCCCGTAGCCGGTGGAGTCCTGACTGATCAGGTTGATCTCCACCGCTCCCTCGTCCACCAGGCGGCGCGCCTCGGTCACCAGCGAGGGGATGGTGCGACTGCGCAGGCGCCCGCGGAGGCGCGGGATGATGCAGAAAGCGCAGCGGTGATCACAGCCCTCGCTGATCTTCAGGTACGCGGAGTGGCGGAGCCATGAGTTGCTGCGCGGGGTGCGCTCGTCGTGGAGGTACTCCGGCGCCCCCACGACGCTCCGCACAGCCTGCTCGCCGTCCAGCACCGCGGCGATGCGGTGGTAGTCGCCGGTGCCCAGGAAGTGGTCGACCTCGGGGAGCTCCCCCTCGAGGGCCAGACCGTACCGCTGCACCATGCAGCCGGTGACCACCAGCTTGCGGCACGAGCCGTCCTCGCGATGACGAACCAGCTCGAGGATGGTGTCGATCGACTCCTCGGTGGCCGGCTGGATGAAGCTGCACGTGTTGACCACGATGGCGTCGGCCTGCTCGGGGTCATCCACCAGCTCCCAGGCCCTCTGCTGCAGCGCGCCCAACATCACCTCGCTGTCGACCCGGTTCTTGGGACAGCCCAGGCTCACGACGTGGACGCGCCTGTTGAGAGGCTGGCGCGAGGTCACAGCTCGCTCTTGATGACCTGCACCCCTTCGGGCGCCTCGAACTGGAATGCGCTGTCGGGCAGATCTACGTTGAGCCGAACCTGGCTGAAATTCATCTCGATCTCGTTGCCCATCGGATCGACCACCACCAACCGCTCAAGCGTGTAGCGCTTCTTGGAGACGGTGATGCGCGCCTTCTGGAACGCGCCCGCCTCGCGCGGGACCAGCTCGATCTCGTAGGACTTGCGAATCCCCTCGCCCTTTCCGAGCAGGGTGATCTCGAAGTGCTCGTCGATCTCCGACAGGCTGTCGAGGAGCTGGAGCACCTCGGAGCCGCCGGAGCTGAGATCGTCGGACTCGATCACCTGCTTCAACGCCGGAGTGTAGATCCACAGCTTGCTGCCATCGCTGATCACCTGCGACGCGTCAGGTCCGGTGTACTCCCAGCGCATCTTGCGGGGCTTCTCGATCTGCACGCGCCCCTTCTGCTCAGCCTCTCCACCCATCACCGCGTCGCGCCTGACCTGCGTGAAGTCTGCGCGCAGGCTGTGGACGTCCTTGTAGGTGTTCTCCACTCCTTCAACGAGCTGCTGGACGGTGACCGTGTCCGTGTCGGCCGGTGCTGCGATCGCCTGACCCATGTATGTCAGGCCCACGATCATCATGCCGGGAAGAAAGGGGGTCAACCAGCGCACATTCGCTCCTCTTCCGGCGTCAGCCGGATCGGATAGCCGGCGGGCCTCCCACCGGCAAGCCGATGGACGCGCCCTCGCCCGGCGCATTCGGCTCGCTCCCATCAACCATCCCGACCCGCGAGTATCTTCCGCGGCCTGGCGCCGTCGGCGGCCCCCACGACCCCCTCGCGCTCCATCACCTCGATCATCCGAGCGGCGCGGTTGTAGCCGATCTTGAACTCACGCTGAACCATCGACGTGCTGGCCTTGCCGGCCTTGATCACGTAGGCGACCGCGTGATCATACAGCTCGTCGTAGTCCTCCTCGGACAGGGGCTGCTCGCCGTCTTCATCCACCCGGATGTCGGCCTCGTAGCAAGGCTCCCCCTGGCTCCGCAGGAAGTCGGTCACCGCAGCGACCTCCTCGTCGGAGACGAACGGGCCGTGGATGCGCCGCAGCTCCGAGACGCCCGGGGGCAGGAAGAGCATGTCGCCCTTGCCCAGCAGCATCTCAGCGCCGCTCTGATCGAGGATGATGCGGCCGTCGAGCTTGCTGCGCACCTGGAAGGCGATGCGCGAGGGCATGTTGGCCTTGATGATGCCAGTGACGACGCTCTTCTCGGGGCGCTGGGTGGCGACGATCAGGTGGATGCCCGCGGCCCGGGCCTTCTGCGCCAGGCGCGCGATCGAGATCTCGACCTCCTTCGCCGCGACCATCATCAGATCGGCGAGCTCGTCGATGACGATGACGATGTACGGCATCCTCTCGGGCGGCGGCGGGGGCGCTTCGTCGCGCGACAGTCCTCTCGGCGCGTACCGCCGGGCCAGCTCCGGGGTCCAGCGAGCCCGCTCCTGCTCCAGGCGGCGGTTGAACGCCAGGATGTTCCGCGCCTTCCAGCGCGCCAGCAGCGCGTAGCGACGATCCATCTCCTCGCATGCCCACTTCAGCGCCGCGTTGGCCAGGCGCGGCTCGGTGACCACGGGGTGCAGCAGGTGAGGGATGTCCTGGTACAGCTCGAATTCCAGCATCTTGGGGTCGATGAGGATCATCCGCAGCTCGGACGGCGGGCGCGTGTACAGCATCGACAGCAGCATCGCGTTGACGCCGACGCTCTTCCCCGAGCCCGTGGTACCAGCGACGAGCAGGTGCGGCATGCGGGTCAGATCGCTGAACTCGGGGAGTCCCTCGACGTTCTTGCCCAGTGTCAGGGGAAGCTCAGCCCCGAGCTTGCGAAAGCCATCGCTCGCCAGCACGTCGCGGATCCACACCGTCAGGCGGGACTTGTTGGGCACCTCGAAGCCCACCACGCCCTTGCCGGGGATCGGCGCGACGATGCGCACCCGCAGCGCCTTCAACGCCATCGCGATGTCATCGGAGAGGTTGGTGATCTTCGACAGCTTGATGCCCGGTGCAGGCAGGTACTCGAAGGTGGTGATCACCGGTCCCGGACGGATGGCCGTGACCGCACCCTTGACGCCGAACTCCTGCAGCCGCTCCTCCAGCACCGTGCTGAGCTGCCGCAGCTCCTGTTCGTCCACGCGCGCGACGTTTCGGCGATGTTCGTCGAGCAGGCCCAGGTTTGGCAGCTCGAAGGGGGTCTCCAGGGCGCGATCGATCACCACGCCGCCGTCGTCGTGGCCCCCGGACTCCAGCAGACCGGGCTCGATCCGATGGGACAGCACGCCGGAGCGGCGGGCCCGCGAAGGCTCCGCGGCCCGTGCCTGTGGCGCCCGTGTCTTGGGGGCGCGGGTCGGTGATGCGGGGGCGCGCTGTGCAGCGGAAGGCTGTGCAGCGGAAGGCGGGGCGGCCGGCGACGGGGGGAGCGGGTCCAGACGCGGGGCCGATGCCTGCGGGTAGACGGCGGCAGAGGGAGCGGCGTCCGGGCGTGTGAGCGGCGCATCGGCGCGCATGGGCGTCGCAGCGTCGGCGCGGGTCTGTGGTGCGGCGTCGAGCCGCGTCGGTCGTCCAGCGCCAGGCGGGCAGGCTTCGGGAGGGGTGACGGGAGGAGCCGCCTGCCTTCGAAATGCGTCGAACAGGGACGGGCCGGGCTGGGGCTCCGCGGAGGTCGGATCCCACTCGACCTCGACCAGCTCACGCGCGGCGACGTGGGTGGGGTCCCCCGCGGCCTCTACGGCCGTGGGAGAGACAAACCCGACTGTAGAGATGGGAAACGCTCGGGTGACATCTGCCGCGACGGTCTGCGGATCGTCGTCCTCGTACCCCGCCTCCGAGTCGTCGATGTAGCTGTCGTCGTCGACGTAGCCGTCGTCGTCAAACCTCGCAGCCCGACGCGCCGCCCGGTCAGCGCGCAGATCGGCCAGCCGCTGACGGAGCGTCGATCCGAAGTTCCACACGCCCCCGGCCGCGCGGCGGCCCGTCCCGATGCCAGCGCTGAAGGCACGCGGAAGCAGGGTATCCAGCCGCCGCAAGCCGTGCTCTGCCAGCATCGACCAGTCGACCCGGGTGAGGAAGGTCGCGCTGCCCAGCACCACGCCGATGAGCACGATCCAGGTGCCTGCCGGGCCCACCACGCCGCGCAAGGTGTCTGCCGTGACCACCCCCAGTATGCCCCCCCCCGGGAACGACGCAGAGGCGTCCTCCGGCGGCGCGGCAGTCGCCAGCATGCCCAGGACCGCCCAGAGCAACACCAGCCCGGTCACCAGGTGGGTCCGCGTCATCCAGCTCCGGCCAGCCAGCCGCATCGTGCACGCCACCATGAGGACCACGATCGACCAGGCGCCGTAGCCGAGCGTGAACAGCAGCAGATCGGCGATCCAGGCGCCCACCGGGCCAGCGATGTTCTCGACCGCGTCGCCGCTGGCCTGGAAGAACGATGCGTCCTCGGGGTGGTAGGAGCCCAGGGCGACCGTGGCGTAGGCACCTCCGAGCATCCCGGCGAGCAGCGCGATCTGACGGAGCTTCTCGATGGTCTCGGCGCGGGTCTTCGCGGGTCTCGAGCGCTTGGCAGCGCCGCGCTTCCGCGTCCGCTTCGCAGCGGTCGGTCGAGCGCGAGTACGGGAGGAGGTCTTCACAGCCTGGCGTGCGGCCACGGGTGCTCCCAGCGGAATAGGTTTGACGTGGGCCTCCATGATACCGAAAAAGTGTTGACGCGTCATGTTCCACCCTCACGCCTCACCTGAACCTTCGGTGCTGTGGTACTGCCTGCGATGTGGCATCGGATGTCTCCGATGACCCGCGTCCTCGTGGTCGGCGGTGCGGGGTACATCGGCAGCGTCTGCACCGCGCTGCTTCGCGCGCGTGGGATCGAGGCGATCGTCTTCGATGATCTCTCGTCGGGGCATCTCGCTGCGGTGACGGGGCCGCTCGTGCTCGGAGACATTCGAGATCGCGATGCGCTGCGAGCCGCGCTGAACGAGGGTCGGTTCGACGCCGTCATGCACTTCGCAGCTCTCATCCAGGTCGGGGAGAGCGTGCTCCGGCCGCTGGACTACTTCGACGTCAACGTCGGCGGCACCCTCAACCTCCTGCAGGCCATGGCCGATGCCGGGGTCCGTTGCCTGGTGTTCTCCTCGACCTGCGCCATCTACGGCGACCCCCAACGGCTCCCCCTGGATGAGGGCCATCCCATCCGGCCGGTCAGCCCCTACGGTGAGACCAAGGCGATGGTGGAGCGTATCCTCGACGCCTGCCGTGCCCGCGGACAGCTTCGAGCGATCTCCCTACGCTACTTCAACGCTGCCGGCGCGACATCTGATGGGCTGCTGGGCGAGTCCCACCCGGACGAGAGCCACCTCATCCCGCTCGCGCTCGCTGCAGCCCTCGGGCGGCGTCCCCCGCTCTCGGTGTTGGGCACGGACTACGATACGCGCGACGGATCAGCGATCCGAGACTACATCCACGTGGTCGATCTTGCAGAGGCGCACCTGCTGGCGCTGGACCGCCTGCTCGCCGGCGCGCCCGGACGAGCCTACAACGTGGGCACGGGCACGGGGCACACCGTCCGCGAGGTGCTCTCGTCGGTGGAGCGGGTCCTCGGCCGCCCCGTTCCCCATTCGGACGGCCCGCGGCGCCCAGGTGACGCACCCATCCTCGTCGCCGACAGCCGACTCGCCCGCCTGGGCCTCGGCTGGGCTCCTCGCCACAGCGACCTGGACGAGATCATCCGCACCGCTGCTCGCTGGGCCACCGAGCCTCGGTATTGAACCATGAGAGCAGTCTACGGACGCGGAGCCCGAGGACATTGATAGCTGGGAAACACCGACAGCTGGGGACGTCATCAGTAGGTGAAGGTCAGGCCACCGTAGATGTTGATGTCGTCATAGTCGTTGCTCTTGTCGCTGCTGTCCGCAGACGCAGCCCGCTGGGACCAGCCCGAGCCCAGCTCGATCTCCAACGCCTCGCCGATGGTGTAACCAAGCTCGGCGGTGACGCGGATGGTGTGATCGGTGCGGGCGAGCGCTCCCTGGTAGTCTTCCAGCCGATACGTCCCCGCGAGGTTGGTGCGCACCCTCCCGAAAAACTTGCCGGAGTAGCGGCCAGTGAGGGCGTGGTACCCCACAAAGTTGGTGAAGTAGACGTCGGCGAAGCTGCGGTTGTAGCCGACCAGGAAGGTGTGTCCCGGCCGCACCGAATAGGTGAGCTCGATATCGGCGATCAGCCCCGATGGGAGACCTGCCAGATCCGCGCCGAAGGTACCGGAGTCCCCGCTGACGTCCGCTCCCTCGCTGGCGGCCTCTTCGATCACCGACTGCTCGTCGTACTTGATCGCGTTGTATCCACCGATCAGCGTGAGCACGAGCTTCTCGGTGAGCCGGCCGCGCAGGCCCAGCGTGTATTTCGTCGACGTGGCGTCGGGCACCGCGGTGTAATCGCCCGAACTGGTGGAGCCTTCCGAACCAGTGGCGGTTGTTGTCCCGGTTGCGGTTGTTCCGCCGGTGTTGGTCGATGCGCTGAATTCGCTCAAATCGAAGAAATTTGTGTCCCACTTGAGCAGCATGTACTCGAAGCCGAAGATCAGCGCAGTCTGCGGGAAGAACTTCCAGCCGATGTCGATGGTGGGCCCATAGGCCCACCGACTGTTGAGGCTCGCTGAGTCTTCGATCCTTGTGATGAGCTCAGCCGATGGAGTCTGGTAGTTCGTCCTCTCCAGCCTGCCACCGAGTCCTGCCTCCAGCGAGCTCCCAGGTCGGATGGCCAGGGAGGCCGCGGTCGCGCTGTGGAGACGCTGGATGTACGCGTCGTCAGAGGAGATCGCCTCCGTCTCACGGCTGGAGATGAAGAAGCCCTCGCTGACATCCAGACCGACCAGACCGACCGGCAGCACACCCAGCCGGGCGTCGAGGTCGATGTCCTTGAATCTGTCGAGGTTGCTCAGCTCGGAGCTGAGGTACTTCTTCGCGCTGTAGGTGGCGCCCAGGTCGAGACCGTAGCTCTCGCCGCCCGCCGCCGCGACGCCCAGTGAGGGCTCGACGCCGATGTAGGCGCCAGATGTGACCGGCTCTCCCCCCAGCTCTCCTGCCTGGAGAAACACGTTCGTTCGGTAGTTCCCGGTGACTCCGATCGCAGGAGTAATGGTCAGGTTCCCGGTCCGGATGTGGTCACCCGGCCCGGCGTACGCCATCCCCCCAAAAAAGGACAGACCAAACACCAGTATTGTGTGCCCACTTTGGAGGGGCTTCACCTTCCGCATCTGCAACCACTTCCACTTCTACCACGGCACCGGTACGGGATTGGACGCCCCCAACCTCACCGGTTTCAACCCAACGTGCAACCCAGACGAAACTCTCCAAGTCCTACTCGTAAGGACTCACCTCTGGTGGAGCCGCCACCGCCGTCGCGATGTCCGCCGCGAGATCGCTGGTGTCATCATCCAGCGGATCATCGATGTCAGTGAGAGCACCGCTGGAGACATCGACGGTCCCCTCTCCCTCACCACCGCCTTCATCGGCCCCGACGCAGCCCTGCGCCTCGGCTGTGAACTGCCGCACCTTGGAGATGGCGACCGCCAATTTCCTGAATTCGTACTCAGCCCGCTCGGTCTCGCCGTTGGCCAGCGCATCGCGCATAGCGGCCTGGGCCCGCTCAGACACCGAGTAGAGTGCCTGGATGCTGGCCTGCTTGTTACGAACGCACTGGATCTGATCAGGATCGCCCCCCCGCTCCGCATTGTCCATCGTCTTGCGCACGGTCTTGAGGTTCTCCTGCATCTCAGCGAGAGCCTTGTCGGTGAACTCGAGCTTCTCCTTGGTGGAGATCTCACCGGTGGCCTGCAGGGTCTGTGAGGTGCCCTGCGCCCATGTGGTTCCGACATTGAAGGAGAGGAGCCCGACGACGAGCCATCCTGCTGCGAAATGCCACCGTGTCATAATTCTTCTCGCTGTCGAAGTCTGCTCATTCAAACGCCTCATTCAAACGGCTTCCCTGAGAAATCACGATACGAGCCGAGCCCGGCTACGTCAAATCTTGTTCGGTCACCAGAATGTGGTTCATTCAAACCACTGGTGAGAAGCTCCCGCTCCCGTATCACAAAAACGACAAAACCCCGGCGATTTCCTGGTCACATCCACGTGATCTTAGTTCGCCGAGAAGACAAACGGCAGGTAGATGGTGTCTGAGACCTCAGGGGGGAACCGCCACCGACGGATTTTGCCAACGATGCACTTACCCAGTTCGGAGTCCCCGGTCGAGTTCTCGTCAATCTCTACAGAGTTGACCTTGCCCCCGGAGATGTACACAGCCGCCACGACGCGCCCGGCAAGCTTGGGGTTGGCCTTGAGCTGCTTCTCGTAGCAGTACTTGATCTGCCCCTGCTTGGCCCGCAGCACACCACGGATGGCGTCTGCGCCCTCGCCCGACGACGCCTCGAACCTGCCCGTCGACATGTTCGCCGTCGGGGCAGCGACCTTGACCTCCTTGACGTTGGACGAACCGCCGCCCCCCTGCGCCAGAGCACCGATCGAGGCATCGCCGCGACCACTGCTGTCGGTCTGGCCCCTCATACTGACTTCGCCGCCCTGGGCGACCTGCACACCCCCGACGCCATCCAGCGCCTCTGAGAGGCTCTGGGCGTTTGCGTCGGAGTCAGCGAAGACATCCGCGACCGTCATTCCGGAGTTGTTCTCACCGCGCGTCCCAAAGATACCGATCAGCAGCTTGGACTTCTGCAGGACCTCGGCGCGGTTGGCCGCGCGATTCTTGGCCGCAGCGACCTTCTCCCCGCGGGACTTCGGCTTATCAGACTTCGCCTTCTTGGGGCCGCTATCCCGCGCCTTGTCGACCGCGGGTCCCGCGGCGTTCGGATCGATCTCCTGCTCGATCGGCTTGGGAGGCGGCTCCTCCTTCTTGGGCTTGTCGGGCGGCAGCACCAGATCGACGAAGCGCTCCTGCGTCTCCTCGATGGTGACCACGACCGGCGGGGTGTTGACCACCTAGATCATCAGCACGATGCCGATCGCGCTCCACAAGGCCAGGAACCCC
>CAYXGP010000015.1:0-20428 GCA_964464515.1 uncultured Enterobacterales bacterium | reverse complement strand
GACCTGATCGTCTGGATCGGCCAGTCGCGGCTTGAAGTCCTTGTTGTTGAGCATGCGCGCCGACTCGGGCGGCGCGGCGACGAACTGGAACAGCACCACGGTCTGACCGATGACGATCTTGCCGCGACTCTTGCTGCTCAGCGGGAGCGTGAAGTTCGCGCCCTTTCGGGTCACGTCCCCCTTCTCCACGAGCTGATCGAGGGTGGCAACCCCCCCCTGATAGGACAGCTTTCCGCTCATCTGGTCGGAGAAGATGAGCTGGTACTTGCCCGGCCCCTTCGCCACGAACAACGTGTACTTCTTGACCGGAGTATCCAGGGGAAAAGTGAACGTGTTCTTGGGCGAGTCACCGACCGTGACATGCTGCCCGGGCTTGATCAGCCGCTCATGAACGACTTTTCCACCCTGCACGATCCCGATGCGAAGGACTCTAGGCTGCTGCTGTTTGGACTTCTCGGCCATGTTCAGCTTCCTCACTCCCCGGGCGAGAAGGCGCGGGTGATTCCAACGCCACGAGTCTGGGACCGCGCTAGGGGCCCGACACTACCGGCGGGGCTCAGGTTCTTCGACCAGTTTGAGCCCATCCAGTTTGTCAACCATTTGTGTGGGATCGATCTACGGAGCAGATGGTTTTCTTGTCGCCCCGAAATCCGAGGCTTGTTCCCACCATAGACCCCGATAATCGGGGCGCGCAAGCCCGCAGCGTGCACATAGAACCCGGGCAGGGCCATAGACACCGAAGCAGCCTGAAGGTGAGAGGCATACAAGCGGGACACAGGTCGTCTACTCCATCTTGTAGACGATGAACTTGAACTGACCGAACTGCGCCTGACCAGCGGTGTACATGACGGTTCGAATCACGGAGAAGGGCATGTCGCGATCAACCTGGAGGTAGATCTGTCCCTTGAACTCGAACTCCTCCCTCCCCGACTTGTTGCCGAGCGCCTTGGCAGCCTCAGCCTTCTCAAGGAGGCGGTCGTACAGCTTGGAGATCGCCTGCCCCCGGAGCTCATCCTCCGGGACAGCGATGATCTCCTGCCCGGGACGATCCTCATCGGGAACCGTCGTCAGCGAGACGACCGGCGCACCATCGACGACGATCTGGTTCTTCGCGACCACGAGATTGACAGCGACCTCCTTGATCGGCACCTGTGTCGTCGACACTGGAAGCTTGAGTTCATCACTCGGGGCCACGGAGACATCCGTGGTGGAGTAAGACTTGAGGAGGAACACCAGGATGATGGTCATCATGTCCATCATGGAGTTGATGTTCAGAGCCTCAGCTTCTGGGGGTCTGCGGCCTGACTTTTTCGGCATGGAAAACTCCTGGGGCTCCTAGGCCCCGCCGGCGATGACCACGTAGGGGAAGAGGATACGTGCAGTACCATCCTCGCCGAGGTTCCCCTTGTCCTCACGGCTCGCGTCCATCGCCATGACGATGACCTCGTACCGGATGCGGTGTCCGGGGACGATGATGACATTCTCATCATCGGGATACTGATCTTTGATCTCACCGAGGATCTTTATGAGCTGAGGCCAGTCATAGTCCTCGGCATCGGTGCAGGTGCCGCCACTCTTGCACGGCACGGTAGGCAGGATCTCCTCACCCTCGGCGGGCTTCTCTGGAGCGCCCTCGGGGTGGAGCACCGCGTCGGCGCCCAGAACCATCACACCCTTCTCGGTCAGCGCCAGGCTGAGATTCAGCGGCGGCTTTTCGTCCGGATCCTGCTCAGTTGGCGGGCCGATGGCCGGGAGCGTACTGTCGATCACTGCGAGGTGAACGAACTGAGCCGCCATGATGAGGAATGGAATCAGGATGGTGACGAGGTTCATGATCGGAGTCAGGTTGAGATCCTGCTCGTCCTCTGTTCGACGCTTGACAGCCATTCCGTCTACGCTCCGTTGATTCGTACGGGGTTGATTCGTACGTGCCGCGTGCGGCAGGTGGGGTGAGGAAGGAGACCTGCCTCACCCCACAGCGAGGGTTGAGGAAGCGATCAGGCGCCGGCCTGACCGCTATCTTCCTTCAGCGTTCCGCGACGACGCGCACCGAGGAGGTTGACCGTCTTCAGCGCGAACTGATCGATCTCGTCCATGATCTTGGTGGTGCGGTTCGAGACGATGCTGTGCAGAACCAGCGTCGGGATCGCGACCACCAGGCCGGAGGCCGTGGTGAACATAGCGGTGGAGATACCTGCAGCCAGCATGGTCTGCTTGGTCTCGGCCGAAGCATGGGCGACCGCCTCGAACGCGAGGATGAGACCCTGGATCGTACCGAGAAGACCGGTGAGCGTAGCGACGTTGGCGAGCATCGGCAGGTACGCCGACCGCTTGTTCAGCGCGGGGAAGACCTCAAGGACGGCCTCGTCCACCGCATTCTGAATCTCCACCTCGCTGCGGTTGGCGCGGGTGAGGCCAGCCTTGAGCACGCGCGGAAGGGCGGCGTTGGGCTCAGCGTTGCACAGCTTGATGGCGCGATCGATGTTGTTGGCCATGATCAGCTTCTGAATCTGGGCCATGAACGCGGTTCCGTTGATGTTGGCACGGAAGAGCACGTAGTAGAGCCGTTCGAAAGCGATCGCGAGCGCGAAGATGGCGGTGCCCATGATGGGCCACATGAACGGGCCACCCTTATGCACAGCGTTGATGATGAAGTCCACTTCATTCCTCCTGGGGGGTCCCGTCGATTCGGGCGTGGGGCGTTGCAACTACCCTGTGCGCGTGCAACTGGCAGTGCGAAAGTCGGCCGGATGAAATCTACCGGACCGGGGAATTCTTGTCATGGTGCCTTTGTGAACTGATTGTCAGGGGCTTCGCTCAACTTCAGGAATCACCGGTTTTTCGAGGGTGTTCCGAAAACTGCGCCGGTCTCTATAGACCAGCATCCAGCCCCTGCCCATGGTCAGACAGCACCGCGTCAAAGTGGTTTCTAAAATGGTTTCTTGTCTACACTATCAACGATCTTGGGAATGAACGACTCCCGGAGATCGAGGTTGTAGTCGGTGTTGAGGTTCTGGCGCGTGATCACCAGGGTGATCTCTGGCTTCTGCACCTCACCCTTGATGTCTATCTCCTCAAACAGGTACTTCTTTCGGCCCTGCGCGTCTGCCGGCGCGGGCCAGAGCAGGAAGAGCCCCAGGATACACATCGATCGGACTTTCACGGTTTCTCCCGGCGCTACTGCCAGATATTCTCGCCACCCGCGGCGCCGCCATCGGAGCATACCTGATCGACGCAGCTGAGCTGATAGCCGCAGTCACCGTCCTCCAAGCAACCGACACCCTGACCGAGCGTACCTGGCAGGCCGGCTTCACGGCAGACACCGTCCTGGGCACACTCCAGATCCGCTCCCCCACAGGCACCGATCGCCTGGCAGGACATACCCACCGTCGCGCCGGAAGCCGCCTCCGCGGGAGCTCCAACATCTGCTGCCCCAGGAGCCTCTGACCCAGGAGCCTCTGACCCGGGAACCTCCGCACCTGGAGCCCCTGCGCCGGCCGCGTCTTCGGCAGGTGTGCCGGAAGCATCCCCACCCTCGGGCCAGATGTTGCCCCCGTCTGGAGTGACGGGCTCAGCGGGAGGCGCCGCACCCCCGCCGGCAGCGTCATCGCCGGCAGCCTCGTCATCACTGGTGGGCTCTTCTTCACCAGTGGGTTCGCCGTCACCGGCAGGCTCACCGTCACCCGCAGGCATGCCTGGGGCGCTTCCCCCCTCCACCGGATCTTCGGCCGAGCTCCCCGCCTCCCCCTCGACGGGGGCCCCCTCGGGACCCACCCCGGCCTCGAGGGCAGGCTCGCCTGCCGGGGCCATCCCACCCTCTGAGGTGGAGCCGTCTTCGGTAGAGCCATCCGTGGGGGCGGCGCCCTCCGGGGTCTCTGTTCCGGGAGTGCCGTCTTCGGATGTCGAGTCCTCCGGAGTCTCTGTTTCGGTCTCCCCGGACGCGGCACGAGCCTCCTCCTCTGCCAGGAGGCGCTTCTCCTCTTCGCGGCGCTTGCGGCGTTCCTCCTCGCGGGCGCGTCGAGCGGCGTCACGCTCGGCCTTCTCCTTGGCCTTGGTGATATTGGTCCGCCACTCTTCGACGAGCTCCCCCCGCGGTCCTCCCTCGGCTTCGTAGGTGTCGAGCGTCGCCAGAGCCTGATCGAATTGGCGCAGGTGGTCGCTGTAGAGGAGCACGAGGTTGAGGTACGGATCGAGCTCACCGCTGTCCAGCTCGAGGGCCTTCTTGTACTCGGCCTCCGCCTCGTCAGTGCGCCCGAGGCCACGGTAGGCGATCCCCAGGTTGGCGTGGATGGCCGGGTTATCCGGCTCCTTCTCGAGCGCTCGTGTGAGCAACCCCTCGGCGGTCTCCCAGTCGTGATTGTCGATCAGAACCTGCGTCATCTGAAGCAGGGCCGAGACGAGCTCGGGGTCAGCCTCCAGCGCCTTCTCCAGCTCGACCCGAGCGAGCAGCTGTCGATCCTGCAGCCGGTATACGATCCCCAGGTTGGTGCGGATCTCGGCGTCCGCTCCGACCGCCTTTGCGTCTTTGGAGCCCTGGATCACGTACAGCGCACGCTCATAGACGAACTGCGCCATGTCCAGATCTTCCAGCTCCAGGTAGACAAGCCCAAGCTGGTTGTAGACCAGGACGTTGTTGGCATTTCGCGTCACCGCGGCCTTGGCCTCGGTGATGGCCTCATCGTGCAGGCCCTTCTTGCGGAGCGCCCGGACCACGCCAGCCGCCAGCCCGAGGTTGTCTTCGTCGTTCTGCAGACCAGTGCGGTAGAGGTTCAGCGCGCCGTCGAGATCACCGACATCCTCGGCATGAGCGCCGAGGTTGAGCCAGGCGTTTCCGAGCGTGGGGTCCCTGGCCGTCACCGCCTGGAACCGCTCGGTGGCACCGGGGGTGTCACCCGACCGCAGCTTCGCGAGCCCGATGTTGTAGGTGATCTCGACCACCTCCGGCGCCTCGGACTCCACCTCCTGGAGCAGTCGCAGCGCCTCGGAGATCTGCTCGGGATCCTTCGACTCCAAGAGCGTCACTGCGTCGGCCACCTGCGCGGCGATCGTCTCGGCGGTCCACTCCGGCTCCGGCGGGGCCACGGGGATCTCGGGCACGGGCGTGCCGGTGTCGGGCGCCGTTGTGACGACCTCCTCGACCACCGGCTCGGGGGGCTTCTTCTTGTTTGCACAGGCCAGGAGCACGAGGAGCGCAGGAACGGTTCGAATCACGGCGCCTCCCCACCATCGGTCGGCTCGGTCGGTCCCCATGGACTCTCGGAGCCATCATCGGGCGTGGTCTCGTCTGGTGTGGGCTCGCTCGGCTCTTCCACGCCGTCCCACGGAGAAGCCTCAGTGCCGGAGCCATCCGAGCCCGCCCCTTCAGCTCCAGTCTCCGGGGTGTCCGTCTCTGGAGTGTCCGTCTCCTCGCTCCCGGTCTCAGCATCGACATCGACGCCGCGGACCGGCAGCGCTCCACCATAGGCCGCCGGATCGCTGCGACCGTCGGCCCGGAACTCCTGCTTCTCTGGAGCGAACTCGTTGGGGAAGATCTGGTTGAGGTAGTCCAGCGACTTCGACTGCCACTCGGACCAGAGCTTGAGCTCCTGCGCCTGCTCCACGTTGCGGACCAGACGGGTCTTTCCCTTGTCTTCGACCGGGATACGCGCCTCGTCGATCTGCTCGTAGTAGCTGTCGAGCAGCTCGTCGTCGTTGGCGAAGTCCCTGGGCGGCGGCGCACGGTAGAGCAGATCTGCGTACGACAGGTAGGCAACACCGGCGATGTAGAGGAAGGAAGACGCGTACTCGAAGTCCGCGTAGCGCGCGATGGCTGCGTTGGCGTCGATGTCGAGCTGCGCCAGGAGCTCTCCACGCGACAGCAGCACCTCGGCGTTCTTGGCTTCGTTCTTCGTGAATTTCACGTCGACGAACTCGTCCAGGCGCGCCTGGAGCTTGCGGTACTCGGCATGCGCGGCGTAGTGGCGCCCTGCGCTGCCCACCTTGCCCGAGCCCTCGAGCTGCGCGTACGCATTTGCCAGGGCATCCCAGGCGCGATCGATGTCCTTCTTACGACCATCCTTCTCTGTGAGCTTGGCGATCCGGTAGTGGGACTCCATCAAGTGGTCGGGATTCTGGACGCCGAACTTCTTCACGTAGCTGTTGTAGAAGCGCAGGGCCTCCTTGTCGCCCACGCGCTCCCAGTGCTCACCCGCCTTGAAGAACACCGCCTCGGCGTCGGGCAATGAGGGATTGTCGTTGGCGTAGCGCTCGAAGGTCAGCGCGGCGCCCTCGAAGTCGCCCATACCGATCCGCAGGAAACCAGCGTTGTACAGCGCGGCGGGGGCGTCGGAGTACTCCGCGCCGCGCCCGGTCGTCTTGTCGTACAGCGTCTCGTAGTAGCGAATGGCGCTCTCCAGCTCCAGGGCGCTCGCGTAGTTGTTGGCGATACGGAAGTAGAGGGGCTTGCTGCGCTCGTCGTCGGGATACCGGTTGATGTAGTCCTCGAACAGCCGGTTGGACTCATCCAAGCGGCCGGCGAGCTGGTAGTTGTTGGCGGCGTTGTACAGGGCCGCTTGTGTGTACTCGAGCTTCGCGTTCGGATAGTCCACCAGATACTGCTCGAAGGCCTGGGCCGCCTCCAGCCGCTGTTCGTTCGCGACGTAGCGCTCCGCTATCTTGAAGGCCGCGCCTTCCAGGGTCCCGTCCGGTACGATGGCGACGCCGCCCTCGCCGAGCACCATGCTCTGGTACAGCCGCGTGAACGCCAGGACGTTCTCGTAGTCCTCTTCGACGGTGTAGCTGTCCACCATCAGACTGGCGCTGTAGGCGGCCTCGTCCTTGCGCGGCCAGCCGTCGATGACGGCCTCCAGCCGAGGTCGAGCCTCCGCATAGTCGCCGTGGAAGAAGAGGATCTGCGCGGCCAGGTAGGCGAACCGATGGCGGTTGTCCTCGATGGCGTCCGCGTAGGGCTCGATGACCGCGATCTGCTCCTCGACCCGTGTCTTCTCGAGGTCTTCGGCCTTGTCGAGCTCCGCTTTGAGGCCGTCGATGATTCCCCTGACCTCGCCGGTGTCGGTCCCGACCAGCCGATCACATGACTCGATGAGCGCTGCGTGGTCTTCGGAGAGCGCGTACACATCGCGCATCGATCCGTTGATGAGCTCGACCTGCTCCTTCACGGCCGCGTCGGGTGGAACCACAGCAGCGAATCCACGCTCCTCATCGAGGTCACCGTAGGAATCGACCAGACGCTGGCGTCGCAAACTGAACAGCTGGAACGAGCTCGCCTGGTGGTAGTAGTGTCCCTTGCCCTTGAGGAGCTGCTGGTACTCCCGCTCGGCCTGATCGTACTCGCCGCCGCGGAACAGGGTATCCGCCAGCCACCACTCCATCGCGTAGTAGTCTTCGGCGAACGGGAACTTCGTGAGGTACTGAGCGTACAGCTCGGCGGCCGCGAGATAATCCTCGGGGAGGTTGGTCCCCGACGCGACGGCATGCTTGCTGAACGCGACCTGCGCCAGGGTCCGCTCGATGTAGCCTCGAGCGGTCGTGAGGGCGTCGGGGTTGTCGCGGTTGGCGGTGTACCACTCGCTCGTGTCGTTGTATTTCTCGTTGAGGGTCTCGAGCGAACGCTCGGTGAGCTTCGCCAACGTGCCCGCAGTGAGCTCCTCCAACCTGCCCGTTCCGAGCGTCTCCAACGTGCCATCAGTGAGGGCCTCTTCCCCCTTACAATCTACATTGACAGCGGGGTCACACGGCGTGATCGACTGGTACAACGTCGCCACGTTCCACTGGAGCGTGGGGTTCTCCGGGTCGAGCGGCCAGCGCTGCTGGTAATACTCCAGGGTCCCGATGGCCTCCTCGTAGCGGGCCTGCTGGGTGAGGACATCGGCCAGACGCTTGTAGACCCGATCCTCGAAGGCGCGCTCGCCGACCCGGGTGTAGAACGCCCGGGCGGCCTGGACCGGCGTGTCCTCGTTTGTATCGGCGACATCGGCCAGGGAGATCGCGGTGTACTCGACGGCCTCGGGGGCCATCGGCGACTCGACGCCGTGACGCTCGATGTGGGTGCCCTCGGACCAGTCGAGCAGCTTGTTGAGCAGGTCCAGCGCCATGTCGAAGTCGGATCGCTTGTAGTACGACCACGCCAGCTTGTAGAGGCCCTCGTCGTACCACTTGCCGTCGGGGCCCTCGAGATCGACCACGCGCTGGTAGTTCGAGATGGCCTCGTCGAGCTGGTTGTAGTCGAAGTGATACTCGCCGATCGCCAGGTGCGCGTCGGCGGCGAACCCGGAGTCGGGGTACAGCGCGACCAGCTCGCCATAGCGCTCGAGCCCCACCACCTCATCCCACTGCTCCGCAGCGGGCTCCGTCAAGCAGTACCCCAGCATGTAGTACGCGCCGTCGACGTACCGATAATCGAGGTGGTTGGTGACGATGTCCTCGTACAGCGCGATGGACTTGCGGTAGTCCTTGCGGGGCTCCTCGGGGAGGTTGTCGAATTCCTCGTCGCTCAGCGAATCCACCATCTCGCTGAATTCGAGATCGGCGAGCAGGAAGTCTTCCTCGGCCTGCTCGAAGTACAGCTCCGCCAGCCGAAACTTGACGTGGGCGGACTGCGGGTTCTCCGGGTACTTGGCGAGGAACGACTCGAACCGCTTCATCGCCGTCGCGCGGAGCGCCACGTCGCGATCGCCCAGGTTGGCGAGGATCGCGTTGTACGATTCGTTGATCTGCTGCCGCTCCTCGGCCTCGCGCAGCGCGACGAAGTCGCTGGCGTCGGCTTGGAGCTCCTGCATGCGCTCGGAGAACCGCCCCAGAGCGGCCTGGAATTGTGCAGCCTCCTCGGGATGCTCGCCCGCGGGTCCACCGACGGCGAGCGCGTCGCTCTCGTCGGGAGACGTCCCGACCGGCTCGGTGTCATCCTCAGGAGCAGTCTCGGGCTCACCGGGGGCCTCGCCTGCCTCGCCCGCCTCTGCCTCGCTATCGGCAGACTCGACGTCAGCGGTCTCGTCGTCGGCGGTCTCGTCGTCTCGGGTCTCGACGTCTACGGACTCATCACCCTGGGCGAACGCCGGCAGCGCCAGGGCGATCCCCAGCGGAAGTAGAATGACGATGCGATTGAGGCGGGACACGCCCTACTCCTCTACCTTCGAACGGATGAGCGAGAACCGCGCTTCCAGCTCCTGAACGCGGTCGCTGCGCGCGGCCCGCAGTCGCTCCATCTCGTCGGAGACCTCTGTCTTGCGGATCCAGTAGACATCCACGGTGCCCATGTCGGCCTCCATGATGGTGTCGTGGATCTCCCGGCGGAGTCCCGCGAAGGCGGCCACCGTGACCTGCGCGGACAGATCCGTAGCCCGCGCGGTGGTGTCTTCGAGGCGCGTCCCGAGCGCGGCGATCGTCGCGATCTCCTGACCCAGCCGTTCGCGAAGCAGCGCGACCTCGCGCCCCTCAGCGGAGTCCATGAGGGAGGCGACCTGGACCGCGCGGGTGTCCACCGTCGTGGCCCGCTCCCACAGCTCATCGATCGTGCTGAACACCCCGGCGTTGTCGCCCTCAAGCAGGCGGGATCGGTAGGGGCGCAGGGAGGCGTGGAGGGCGTCGTAGTCGTTGGCGATCAGCGTCCGCTCGCGCGCGGTGTCCTCGTTGCGCACGCGCACCACGTTCGACATCACCTGCCGGCGGGTGGCGTCAGAGGAGATCCACTCCAGCTTGTCGGCGGCGTCCTGGCACTGCGCCTCCAGCTCGTTGAGGTTGTCGCGCAGCTTCGTGAGCTCACTGGGGGCGAGCGTGCCTCCGCGGTCCTCGACGATGCGGCGCACGGCCACCAGCTCGGCGAGGAAATCGGTGACGACCTCGTGGACCTGACCGGCGAGATCCTGGACCTCCTGCACCTGATCGTCGTGGATCTGGTAGCGATCGCTGCGCTCATTCTCCACGCCCTGCAGCAGCTCCACCCGCTCGGCGAGCGTGTCGATCTTCAGCGCCACTGATGCCAGCTCAGCCTTCTGGTCCTTCGGGCTGCTGTCGATGAGGGACTGCAGCTCGGACGAGATGAGGACGCGCTTGGCGCTCAAGGAGTCATCCCGAAGCCGCGTGAGCGAGGCCCGCCCCGCACCGAAGGTGCCGATTGAGGGGGACTCCGTCCCCAGCACACTGCGGACCTCGTCGAGCATCATGCGCGTCTGCTTGAAGTCGTCCCCTTCGTCGCGGAGCTCGCGGCTGATGACCACGGCGCGCCCCATCTGGGGGTCCTCGATCATCATCTCGACGGCGTAGGGCGGGAGCGTGTAGAGGTCACGCCGGAAGACGTCCACCTCGTCGACGATGCGGCTGAAGAACGTGGTGGTGTCCTCGCGCCCAGACTCCAGATCACCCAGGCGCTTGTACAGCGGGGTGTACTCGCGCGTGACGCTGCTGTAGGTGCCCAGGGCGCGCTCGTAGGCGCCGTCCTTCATGTGCAGGTGCCCCTGCGTGAGGCGCATCTGGAGCGTGTACCGGTGCTCGGGGAAGGCGATCAGGAAGATCTCGATGTGGCGGAGGGCGTCGTCCCACATCTCCTGCTTGATGTAGGTCCAGACCAGCTCGTAGAGCTGATCGGCGAAGTAGTTGGACTCGCTGGGGATGGCCTGGTAGTGGTCGGTCGCCAGCGTGTACTCTTCGATCTCGTAGTACAGACGACCGAGCGCAAGGTACGACAGCTGCACCACCTCGTCGTAGGGATCCGGGTCGCCGTCGATCACCCGCCGGAACTCGGCGATCGCGGCCTCGAAGTCACCCTCGGCTGCCAGGATGCTACCGGTGAAGTACCGGGCTCGCTCATAGAAGGCGCTGTCCTGCCCGAGCTCACTGAACATGGACTTGGCCTTGTCCATCTTCGCCTGGTGGTAGAAACTCTTGGCGACCGAGTACTTGACGGCGTCCGTCGCAGGGATCTGACCCGACAGGATGTACTTCTTGTACAGCTTTCGGAACCCCTCGGTGTCGTCCAGGAGGCCGAGGATCTCGAGCTGCGACCGCACGGCGTCCGCGAAGAAGGGGTGGCTCCGGCCCGCGCTCATGATGTCGTCGTAGGCCGACATCGCGGTGTGGTAATTGCCCATCTCCTGGAGGCTCGACCCCAGATAATAGTCGCAGTCGTAGTCCAGCGACTGGTCCGTCAGCGCCTCGGAGTTCACGAGCGTGTAGAAGCTCATGGCCGCCGCCTCGTAGTCGCCGGCCAGGTAGTCGTAGACGGCCTCGCCGTAGCGCTCCACAGCCTGCTCGGCGCCCAGGAGGCCGCGTCGCTGACTGAAGTCGCGGTCGAGCGCCGCCATCCGCCGCTCGCTGTCAGTGACCTGCTTCGCCACGCGGCTGACTTCGCTGGTATCCGCACCCAACGCCGTGCCGCTGACCAGGGTCAGCACCAATCCGAGCAGCGACCGGCGCAAGCTCCTCCCGCCTCCCCCCGGGTTGGGGAAGGTACCCTGATTCGACAGCGCGCGTTTGCTACGGTTCCCGGCGCGGACGGGTGTTCCGCGAATGAGATCGTTCACTGCAGGCCGTCCTCGCCAGCCTCCGCGGTGTCCGCGAGCCGAATGCACTTCGTCTCAAAGCGTACGAGAGGCCGCTCCGTGAACGACTTGCCGACGCCCTTGCGTTCATCCGCGATGACCCGCACCGAGCAGCTCTTGCCCTCTTCGGCGACAAAGACCGTCCCGCTCTGTACGTTGAACGTGTAGTTCTGAACGTAGTTGAAGACGCCGTAGCCGCTGCCGCGGAGCTGGAGATTCACAGTGAGGTTGTGGTTGCCGGGCGGCAG
This sequence comes from uncultured Enterobacterales bacterium, assembly GCA_964464515.1. Lineage (GTDB taxonomy): Bacteria > Myxococcota_A > UBA796 > UBA796 > UBA2385 > CAYXGP01. The sequence goes on along the minus strand of CAYXGP010000015.1, from coordinate 8,646 downwards.
CGCTCCCTCGAAGACCTTGAACTCACGCGAGGCATCGAGCCCCCCGGCGGAGTCAACCTTCGAGAACTTGCTCTGGCCGTCCACGTAGTAGGCCACCGACTCGATCGAGTAGGCTCGTCCGAGGTTGTTGATGTGCCAGATGGAGGCGCGCGACCCGGCGGCGGAGCCCTGCACCACGATCTCCTTGAGGAGCTGGAGCGTGGCCTTCGCGCGGAACACGTCCTCCTTGAGGGAGTGCACCTGCTCCTCAATGGTCAGAAGCTGCTGGTTGTATTCGGCCGAGTTGCCGGCGCTCGCCTCATCCGCAGCGGACGCTGATGGAGCCACCAGAGCCAACAGCAGGAGGCCCGCTGAAGCAGCGCCGGCCGAAGCGAGGATTCGGTTCAGCATCTTCGTCTACCTACTTTCCCTACGGCAATGAACTCTACGCGATCCAGCCTTGCACGGCCGCAACTTTCTAAAAGCGCTGTTCAAGATACCGACAGCGCCGTTCAAGAACGCTGTCTGAGAATGCTGCTCAAGAACGCTGCCCAACAATGCTGTCAAACAATGCCCTCAAACAACGGACGACCTCGTGCACGCGACGGGCTCCCCATCGACTATGGCGCGACGCCCTCCGCCAGCGTCCCGGGGGCGTGGAGGACCAGCCCCGATCCCTCGGTATTGCTCATGTCCAGCAAGGCCTCCGTGAAGCTGCTCTGCAGCGCTCGGACCGGCCGGATTCGATGAAGGTTGTTGGCGAGGATGGTGAACGCATAGCGCTCGCCATCTCCGGCCTCCACGAACCCGGCCAGACAGTAGACGCCGTTAACGCTCCCGGTCTTCCCGCGCACCCGCCCGATATGGGCCTCTTCGCTGTATCTGCGACGCAGGGTGCCATCGACGCCGCCGATCGAGAGGCTCGCCAGAAACTCCGGACCGAGGCGCTCGTTGGCGCGCATGTCCACCAGGACAGCGTTGATGTGGGACGGCCGCAGCTTGACGGAGCGGCTGAGGCCCGAGCCGTTGACCAGCGAGAATTCCGAGCGATCGAAGCCGAGATCAACCAGATACTGCTCCACGACCGCCACGCCCTTCGCGGTGGAGCCGGGCTCGCCGTGCACCTCCGCGCCGATGGTCTTGAGCATGTGCTCGGCCATGAGGTTGCTGGAGTACTTGTTGGTGTGGTTGACGATCTCGAGAAGGGGCGGCGAGAGCATCGAGACCAGGGGCGCGGCGGCGATCGGAACCCCGCCCTCTCGGAAGCGACCGGTGACCTTGATGCCCCGCTCCTTGAGCAGACCGCGGAAGACGCTGACGAAGTGCGCGGTGGGGTCCGCGACGGCCCGGTAGTGACGGATGAGGTCTTCGTCCTGTGAGACCACGCCCTTCGCGGTGAAGGTGAACGACTCGCCGTCCTCATCCACCTCGCGGTTGATCTCCAGCGTGGTGCGGCTGCCCGGTCCGCCGGTGCGGGTGTGGTTGACCACCGTGATCAGATCGCTGGCGGTCTCCGGAACGACACGCGCCGGCGCGCCCGCGGTGGGGTGCGGCGCGATGACCAGCGCGGTGGTGTTGTAATTGACGGAGAGGGCGCCGAGCGGCGCGAAGTAGGCCGGCCCCTCCAGCACGTCGATGGGCTTGCTCCAGCCGACGATGTCGCTCAGGCCGTCGAAGCGGGAGTCGTCGAAGATCACGTTTCCGTGGATCTTCTTCACCCCTGCGACCTCCAGATCGCGGATCATCTTCCACAGCTTCTCGACCACCAGGGTGGGGTCGCCGGAGCCGTCGATGTAGAGGTTTCCGCGGAGCACCCCCGCGGCGTCGATCTCTCCGTCGTGCAGGATGCGCGTCTCGAAACGATAGGCCGGTCCCAGCGTGCGCAGCGCGGCGGAGGTGGTGAGCACCTTCATCACCGAGGCGGGGATCAGCGCGGCGTCGGGACGCCATGAGAAGACAGCGTCGCCGTCGTCGGCGTCGATCACCTCGATGGCGATATCAGCGGTGCGGAAGAGGCGATCGCGGGTGAGCGGCTCGAGAACGGCCGTGACACGCTCCGGACCGGCGGTGGGGACCGCTTCGGGCGCGGTCCCGGCTGCGGTGGTCCCGGCTGCTGGAGCGTCGGGCGCAGCGAGCAGGGGAGGGACGTCCTGGGCCCGGGCGGTGGTGAGCGCGAGGAGCGCGAGCGTTGGGAAGATCAGCGGCACGGGAGCAAGGGGAACCGAGGGATGAGAGCGTCGACGTCTGGAACAGGACAGCTCAGAAGAAGACGAAGAGAGAGGAGGGAAAAGGGAGATGAGACAGGGGGCTGGTAGGTGCTGCCGCCCATCTCCCCAGAGTATGACACCCCGCCTCCGCTGCCGCCGCCCCGACCCTCAAGCCTCGAAACGCGCGGCGCCATCCGAGGCCGGAAGATCAGCGCGCGGACGGGCACCCGCTACAACATCGCCCGGGGAGAAACCCGCTCGATGGGCGGGCTCGCGCGGCGCCCTCCCGGCGCATCCCGCCGGGAGGTGGTCGGGCGGCGGGCTCGTCCGCTATGAGATCGGACCGCGACGCCCGCGGGCCCCGGGAGCCCCGAATGATCCCCTCCTGCCGTCCCCTCCCCCGTCGCTGCTGCGGCCTCCTCCTCCTGTCGGTGCTGGCTGCCCTGAGCGGCGACATCCAGGCCCAGGAGCGGCCCGACCTGCCGGCCTGGTCGCTGGCCGGAGACGACGGCGCGGGCGCGCTCTGGACCAACCCGGCCAACCTGGCGTTCGACCCCGACCCCTCGATGATGCTCCTGTACACCCAGGACACGGCCACCGACGCACGACGCCAGGTGTCGTGGACGTCGAACGGCGGCCCGCTGGCCACCGGTTTCGCGTACCGCGGCGGCGGAGGGGAGGATGCATGGTGGACGATCTCCTCGGGGCTGGGGATGCGACTGGAGCGCACCGTCACGCTCGGTCTGGGCTTCGGCTGGCAGCTCCCGGATGGAGAGGACAACAACTTCGTCACCTGGGACCTCGGCCTGTCGTGGCGCCCGCTGGACTGGATCGGCGCGTCCGCGGCGGCGCGGAACATCGGCGCCTCCCAGAGCACCGCGAGCGTACCCGCCAGCAAGGGGGTCAACAGCGACTACGCCGCGGGGCTCGTCCTGCGCCCGCGTGAGGACCGCCTGCTGCTAGGCGTAGAGGGCGCGCTCGATCAAGATCCGACTGACGGTCGGATCGCGCTCGACGCCGTCACCGGCACGCTCCGCTGGGAGCCGATGTCGGGGCTGCGTCTACGAGCGTCGGGGGCTTCGGATCTCTCTTTCAGCGCGGGCTTCGAGGTGCAGCTCGGCGGCAGCGGCGTGGGGATGCACGGCTGGGTCCCCGCCGACGATCCCACAGCGAGCAGCGCGGGCGCCTACGCCAGCGCCGGCCTCGCCCGCGGCGACCTCTCTGCCGGGCGCGACCGCGTCGCGCAGTTCCGCATCCGCGACCCCACGCCGTACCAGCCGGTCTCCACCCTGTTCAGCCGCGACACGCAGGAGAGCTACCTGCGCAAGCTCACCCGCATCCGGGAGGCCGTGGACGACCCGCTGGTGACGGGCATCGTCCTGCACATCGATCAGACCCCCCTCTCGCTGGCGCAGATCGAGGAGCTTCGGGCCCTGATGCTCGCGGCGAGGGAGAACGGAAAGCCGGTGGTGGCGTACCTCGACGAGGCCTCATCGAACGGCGCGTACCTGTTGGCGACCGCCGCCGAGAAGGTCTACCTGCACCCCGCCGGTGAGCTGGACATCATCGGCCTGAGCATGGAGCTGCAGTTCCTCCGCAGCACCCTGGAGATGGTCGGCATCGAGCCGCAGTTCGCGCGCCGCGCAGAGTACAAGGGCGCCGTCGAGATGTACACCAACACCGAGGCCTCCCCGGCCAACGCCGAGCAGATGAACGCGCTGCTCGACGAGCTGTCCGGTCACTGGGCCACCAACATCGCCGCCGGTCGCGGGATATCGGTCGAGGAGGTCTGGGCGCTGGTCGATCACGGGCCGTTCTCGGCGGACGAGGCGAAGGAGGCGGGGCTGGTAGACGGCCTGGCCTACCCCGACGAGCTGGAGAGCGACCTGCTCGAGGAGCTGTTCAGCGAAGACCACACGCTCATCGAGGACTACGGCCTGGATCGAGACACCTCTGGCTGGCCCTCCCCCCGCGAGATCGCGGTGATCTACGTCGACGGGACCATCCACTCCGGCGAGTCCTCCACCCCCGGGTTCTTCGGCGGCGGCTACACGGCCGGCTCCGACACCGTGGTGGCCCAGCTCCGACAAGCCCGCAGCGAAGACACCGTGAAGGCCGTCGTCCTGCGGGTGGACAGTCCCGGAGGCAGCGCCTTCGCGTCGGACGAGATCTGGCGCGCGGTGGAGCAAGTGCAGGAGAAGGACAAGCCGGTGATCGTCAGCATGGGCGGCGTGGCGGCCTCCGGGGGGTACTACGTCTCCGCCGGCGCCGCGGCGGTCTACGCCAACCCGTCCACGATCACCGGGAGCATCGGCGTCTACGGCGGCAAGATCAACATCGAGGGGCTGTACGGCAAGCTGGGGGTCGGCACAGAGCTGTACGATCGCGGCCGAATGTCCTCGATGTGGTCGCTGTCCCGCCCGCTCGACGACACCGAGTACGCCGCGCTCGATCGCCTGATCGGCGAGACCTACCGGCGCTTCAAGGAGAAGGTCGAGGACGGACGCGACATGGACGCGGGGCAGGTCGAGGAGGTGGCTCGGGGTCGGGTCTGGTCCGGGTCTGCGGCGCAGGAGAACGGGCTGGTCGATGAGCTGGGGACCCTCCACGACGCGATCGAGCGGGCGCAGGAGGAGGCGGGGTTGCCCGAGGGCCGTCGCGTCGATCTGGTGACCTACGGACGCCAATCCGGCGCAGACGAGGCGCTGCCCCGGCGGGTGGTGCGCGCGCTGATCGGCCCGCTCGTGGCCGAGGCGGCCCCCGAGCCGTCGCCGCTGGTCAGCGAGCTGCAGAGCTTCGACGCATGGCTGCGGCTGGCGGAGGACCGCGTGTGGACTGTCCTCCCCTATCGGCTGGAGGTGCGGTGACGACACGTCGGCCCCGGCTCCTCGTCGTCGATGACGAGCGGGCGGTGCGCAGCGCGCTCCGCGTAAACCTGGCGAAGGCCGGCTACGAGGTCGTGCTAGCGGCGAGCGCGGAGGAGGCGCTGGCGCTCCTGGTCTCCCGGCCGCCCGACCTCGTCCTCACCGACGTGATGATGCCCGGCCTGAGCGGCCACGAGCTCCTGGCGCGGCTGCAGAACAGCCACCCGGATCTGCCGGTGGTCATCATGACGGGCCACGGCTCTGTGGAGAGCGCGGTCGCGGCGATGAAGGCGGGAGCGGCGGACTACATCATCAAGCCGGTGAGCCGCGCGGAGCTGCTGGTGATCCTCGAGAAGGCGCTGCAGACCCGCGAGCTGGAGGCGGAGGTCGCGACCCTGCGCGCCGAGCTGGACGGCCGCTACGGGTTCGAGAACATCATCGGACACACCTCGGCGATGCAGGCGGTCTACGAGCTGGTCGACGCGGTGGCCGACAGCGACGCCCTGGTGCTGCTCACCGGGCCCACCGGAACAGGAAAGGAGCTGCTGTCGCGGGCCATCCACCACCGGAGTCCGCGGCGCGACCGACCGTTCGTGGCCATCAACTGCGCGGCGCTGCCCGAGGGTCTGCTGGAGAGCGAGCTGTTCGGACACGAGAAGGGCGCGTTCACCGGCGCGGTCCGGCAGCACCTGGGCAAGTTCGAGCAGGCCGACGGCGGCACGCTGATGCTGGACGAGATCGGCGACATCCCGCTGTCAGCCCAGGTGCGTCTGCTGCGGGTGCTGGAGTCCGGGGAGCTCCAGCGGGTCGGCGGTCGTGAGACGCTCCGCGTAGACGTGCGGGTGATCGCCGCCACCAACCGAAACCTGCGCAGAGCGGCGCGCGAAGGCACGTTCAGGGAGGACCTCTACTATCGGCTGAACGTCTTCCACATCCCGCTGCCGCCGCTGCGCGATCGCATCGACGACATCCCACTGCTGGTCGAACACTTCGTACAGCGCTCTGCCCGGCGCTATCGGCGGCGGGCCCGGGAGGTCTCGCAGACCGTCCTTTCGCAGCTCATGGCCTACCACTGGCCGGGCAACGTGCGAGAGCTGGAGCATCTCATCGAGCGGGCGGTGATCCTGTGCCAGGGGACCATCATCACCGAGCTGAAGCTGCCCGAGCCCGAGACGGAGGAGCTCCCGCGGGTGGAGCGGCCGGAGGAGATCCCCCTCCCCGAGACGACGGACATCAACCAGGAGCTGCGCAGCCTGGAGCGGCGGCTGATCGTCGAAGCGCTGAAGCGCGAGGGGGGGGTGCAGGCGCGGGCGGCGCGGAGACTCGGCATCTCCCGCTCCAACCTCAACTACCGCATCCAGAAGCTGGGGATCAGCGTCGCGGAGATCCGCTACAACTGAGCAGCCTCAGTCGATCAAGTAGAGCGTACGCAGGTGGTCACAGAGCTCGCCCTGCGCGTCGAGGGCCTCCATGACGTCGGCGGCCTCCTCGCACTGCTCCAGGGCGTCGTCGAGTTCACCGGGCTCGAGATCAGAGCGCTCACCGGCCCAGCGGTTGTCGCAAGCCTTCCGGAAGTTCTGCCGCGACGTGGCGTCGAGCTCCTCCCAGGTCACCGGCCACTCCGCGAGGCACCCCGCGAGACTTGCGCTGGTCTTCGTGCACAGCTCCTCGCAGGCGTCGTCAGCGGTGCAGGCGAGCGCCGGCAGCGTGAGGGCGAACAGGGCGGCCGACGCGGCGGCAACTGGCGGTCGGAGGGGAGGCATCGCCTGCCCATAATGCCCCGGGTCGGCGCCTACCGGCTCGGGGTCGCCCGCCCGCCGGCGGCGGTGTCGCGAATGATCTGGTTGATGCGATCGGTGCAGCCCGTCTTGTTGTGCTGGCACCCACAGGCCGAGGTGGCGTCAGCGGCGCTGAGGTCGCCGACGTACCACACGGCGGTGGTCGCGGAGCCGCCAGTCGCGCCACACCACAGGTGTGCTTGACGCGGTTGAAGGTGCCGTTCTGGCCGCTGGAGGTACACGAGGTGCTGTTCCCGGCGGCAACCTCTCCATCGCGCTGCTGCGAGACGGACACGCCGTCCGCGCCACCCGCCGCACCGAGCACCTCTCCGCGTTCGACATCGCCTACTTGTGACCGCAGCTCGACTGGCCAGCGGCAGACGTGATGTCGCCGTGGTCGGTCTGGCTGATCAGCCCGATGTCGGTGAAGTCATTCGCCGAGTGGGTGACGCAGCGTACATAGGCGCCGTGGTTGCGCCAATCGCTGTCACAAGGACACAGGTCGTCGATGGAGCACCCGGTCTCATCGACGACGTCGTCCGGAGCGCTGGGCACGCAGGCGTCGTCGTTATCGAGCACACCATCTCCGTCGGAGTCCGCGTCACAGGCGTCCCCTGCTCCGTCGGAGTCAAGATCGCTCTGGTCGCCGTTCGCGTCGAATGGGCAGTTGTCAATGTCGTCATCGACGCCGTCGTTGTCGTCGTCGTCGTCGCAGGCGTCGCCGCCACCGTCCTGGTCGTTGTCCAGCTGATCGGGGTTGTTGTCCACGGGACAGTTGTCATCGGACTCGCAGAGCCCATCGACGTCCGCGTCGTTCTCAGCGTCGACAGGACACCCATCGCATGCGTCGGGGAGCCCATCGGCATCAGCATCGACGTTGTCATCGCCGCCCGGACAGATATCGAGATCGTCGGGCACGCCGTCACCGTCATCGTCGGGGAGCGCGACCGGCGCGAACGTCACGTCGTCGATGAACAGCCAGGAGCTGGTGTAGTAGTCCCGATCGATGAGGGTCCACTCAAACAGATGTTCGGTCTCATCCAGGCCCGTGATCTCGAAGTAGATCCAGCCGGTTCCGCCGCTCGAGTACAGCGCCGCGGGGACGCGTCCATCGAGCACCGACACGCCGTCGATCGAGACATCGTAGTAGCCCTGATGGCCGTCGGTCGTTCCGACCGCCAGCAGATACCAGAAGGACACGCGATCGGACTCGGTGCTGATCCGGTAGACCAGCTCGCCGTCGTTCTCCTGCCAGCCCGTGTACAGATTGAGTGAGCGGTCTCCGCTGACCGAGAATCCGGTGCTGGTCGCGATGTGGATTCCCAGCGGGTAGGCCCCCGAGCTCCCCGAGATGCGCTCCCAATCCACAGTCGCGTCGGGGATACTCTCCAATACGTCGCCGCTGTCGTACCCGATGACGCGATCCTGGGCGGACGCAGGCGCCGCGATGAGAAGAAGGACGGTGGGAAGGTACAGGCGTGACAACATATCGTCTCCAGGAAGAAGATCATTGGGCCCTGAATTGGAGAATTGTATTGGAACTTCGCGCCCTCTATGGGATGCGGAGGACCGACAGATTCACCTCACTCTACAGAACCACAAATCTGCAAGACCAAATCAGCAAGAACCACGCCAACCCGAAGAGCCCAGAGCGCCGGGGCAATGTCCAGGCGCGCTGTGCGAGATCGTGCGCCGGGTGTGTCAGATTGCCCCCCAGGTGCCGAGCCGCCTCAGAGGCTGTCAGGCTGCAGAAGCTACAGTCACGCGGGTTCAAGTTGAGCTTGAATCTGCGCGACTGTACGCCCCTGCTTCGCAGCG
>CAYXGP010000014.1:43625-62902 GCA_964464515.1 uncultured Enterobacterales bacterium | reverse complement strand
CGTAGGTGTAGGTCCCGGTCTTTGACCACGACGGCGGGTGGTCCAGCTCCACGTAGGAGGCTTAGTACTCCACGTCCGAGTGCAACGACGGCGCGGACAACGACGGCAACGGCGACATCGACGCCAACGACGTGGGCTGCGACGGCGCCACGGACAGCGTGGAGCTGGAGACCGGCGTGAGCTGCGCCGACGGCACCGACGACGACCTGGACGGCTGGACCGACGCAGACGACCCCGACTGCGATCCGGACCTGGGCGGGAGCGGAGACGAAGACGGCGCCCTCGCCGAGGACGCCTGCAACGACGGGCTCGACAACGACGAAGACGGCAGCATCGACGCCGACGACGGCGGGTGCAGCAGCGCAACCGACACCGACGAAGACGCCGGCGACTGTGAAGACGGCTCCGACAACGACGAAGACGGCTGGGCCGACGAAGACGATCCGGACTGCTCCGCAGGCGGCACGGAGGAGGTCGGGTTCGGAACGACCGAGTGCAACGACGGCGTAGACAACGACGGCAACCTGCTGTTCGACGCCTCCGACTCCGAGTGTGCGGACGCCACGGACGACGTCGAGGACAGCTCGGCCGATGACTGTGAGAACGGCGGCGACGACGACGGCGACGGATGGATCGATGGCGACGACGTCGACTGCCTGACGGAGGGCGACGAGCTCGGGCTGACCCTGTTCGCATGCAACGACGCCGCGGACAACGACGAGGACGGTCGCGTCGACAGCGAAGATCCCGACTGCGTTGTCCCCTGGGACGACGACGAGGCAGCCACCACGGCGATCTGTGAGGACGGCCTCGACAACGACGCCGACGGCTGGACCGACGAAGACGATCCGGACTGCTCGCTGTGGGAAGACGAGATCGGCGCCACCTGGCTGGTCTGCAACGACATGAACGACTCCGACGGCGACGGCGACGTCGACGCCGACGACACAGACTGCGACGACGGGTTCGATCCGGAAGAGGCGACCCCGGACAGGTCGTGCGCCGACGGCTCCGACGACGACGGCGACGGCTGGACCGACGGCGACGATCCGGACTGTGCAGACTCTGGCGCCGAGGCAGGGGAGGGGACGACAGCCTGCAACGACGGCGACGACAACGACAGCGACGGAGACGCCGACGCCGATGATGTCGACTGCCTGGACGGCTTCGATCTGTCCGAGGCTGAAGACACGGGCGACTGCGAGGATGGCACCGACGACGACGGCGACGGCTGGATCGACGAAGGCGATCCGGACTGCGACTGGCTGGGCGTCGAGTCGGGGCTTTCGTGGGCGACGTGCAACAACGGGCTCGACGACGACGGCGACGGCCTCGTCGACGCCGATGACCCGGGCTGCGCATCGGGCGCCGATCCCGTCGAAGCAGACCTGTCCAGCTCATGCACAGACGGTCTGGACACCGACGGCGACGGCTGGACCGACGAAGATGATCCGGACTGCATAGCCGCCACCGCCGAGGCCGGCACCACCGATCTGGAGTGCAACGACGGCATCGACAACGACAGCGACGGAGACACCGACTCGGAAGACGCTGACTGCGCTGACGCGCTCGACAACCTCGAGGCCAGCGGCAGCTCCGCTGAGTGCTCTGACGGCGACGACGACGACGCCGACGGATGGATCGACGGCGATGATCCCGACTGCGCCTGGGGGGACACCGAGGTCACGTACAACTCTGAGTTCGCTTGCAACAACCTGGTCGATGACGACGGCGACGGGCTGAAGGACGCCTCCGATCCGGGGTGTGACTCCGCGTTCGACAACGTCGAGACCCACATCGCTGAGTGCATCGACGAGCTGGACAACGACAGCGACGGTTGGATCGATCTCGATGATCCAGACTGCACCGGCACCGGAGACCAGGCCGAAGACGGCGGAACCAACTCGCTCTACGACTGCAACAACGGCAGCGACGACGACGGCGACGGGCTGATCGACGCCGACGACCTGGGCTGCACCGAGGGTGTCGACACCGACGAGGCCGATCCTTCGACCGAGTGCAACGACGGCATCGACAACGACAGCGACGGCTGGACGGATCTCGACGATCCGATCTGTGTCAACATCGCGGTCGAGCTGGAGGACGACGGGGCCGGCGGAACAACCCAGTGCAACGACGGAGTCGACAACGACGTCGATGGCGACGTGGACTGGGAGGATGGGAGCTGCACGTCCTCGGATGACAACTCTGAGGCGTACTGATTACGCGTCCTGTCATACCGGGGGGCGTGCGCAGGCTCAGGCGTGCCCCGCCCCCTTCAACCAGTCCACCACGTCCTGAATCGTCTCCTTCGCGGGCCGGTACGTGTACCCCAGCTCCCGCTCTGCCTTGGAGCAGTCCGCAAACCAATACAGCACCGCGTGCGCCAGCAGGTCGGGATGAATCGGCGTGGGCAGCCCCAACCTCGCCATGAAGTTGATGGCGGCGAGCGTGAGCCCGTTCGGTAGCTGGAGCACCGGCTTCTTCTGCCCGGCGGCGGCCAGGATCCCCCGCGTGATGTCGGGCGCGTGGATGTTCTCCCCGCCCAGGATGTACCGCTGCCCGGGGCGCCCCCGCGTGAGCCCCGCGACGATCCCCCCCGCGATGTCGTCGACGTGGGCCAACGCGGTGCCGCCCCTGACGGTGAGCGCCGGCCAGTCCTTGAGCGTGTCCCGCGCGTAGGCGGCCGTGATGAAGTCGTCGTCGTCTGGTCCCCAGACCTCGCAGGGGCTGAGGATGAGCACCGGCAGTCCGCGCTCAGCGTGCGCCGTCATGCAGAGCGCCTCGGCGTCGCGCTTGGCGTGGGCGTAGATGAATGGATCGGGCGGCAGCTCGAACGCGGCGTCTTCGTCCAGCAGCGCCGGGCTCGGCGTGCCACCGACGGCCGTGAGCGAGGAGATGAACAGCACCCGCGGACCGCCCGAAGCGACCGCGGCGTCCAGCACGTTGCCGCTGCCCTCTACCACCACCTGCCGCATCCGCGGCGAGCGGATCTGATCCCACGCCGAGATGCTCGCCAGATGGATCACCGCGTCGCAGCCCACCATCCCCGCCTGCAGGGCCTCCGGGGTCAGCAGGTCGCCCAGGTGGCGCTCGAATTCCAGGTCGTCGACCCGGTGGGTGCGGCTGGTCTGCCGCAGCAGGCAGCGCACGGTGTGGCCCTCGGTGACGAGGCGCCGGACGACCCGCGAGCCGATGAAGCCGTTTCCGCCGGTGACGAATACGCGCAAGAGGTCTACCTCAGCCGGGCTTGAGGCGATCGCCGTCGACGATCCAGCCGACCGGCGGGCGCTCGCGCACCGCCTCGGCGTGCTCGCCCAGCCCCCACCCGCGCTTGTTGAAGGCGTCGGAGATGCGCACCCGCAGGCGGTTGGACTCCTCGTCGCGCCGCGCCAACGCGCGGGCCAGATCCTCGCGGATGGAGTCGTCGTCCTGCGCGAGCAGCGTCTCGGCGGCGGCGTAGCGGATCCCCTCGTCGAAGTCCTCCAGGCAGGCCGGCACGCGCTCCACGATGCGCTCGTCGCGGTACTCCGCGAGCTTGATCAGGATCTGTCTCTTCTTCTCGGGCTTGAACGGATCGACCTCGCGGCCGAGCATGTCCAGCAGCACGTCCACCGCCGCGGTGCCCCCCTCCAGCACGTCGATGGCCTGCAGCGGCAGCGCGAAGCTCTGGTTGGCGCGCACCCAGCCGCGGATGGGCCCGCCCACGCGGTCGCCCAGGCCCAGGAGGAGATCGTAGACCATCTCCTTCTCCTGGGTGTCCTTCATGCGGTGCTCGTAATTTATCGAGAAGCGCCCCAGAAGCGCCACGATGGCCTCATCGGTGCCGTTGTCCGCCAGCCACTGGGCGCTCAGCTGGCGGTCCTCTGCCTGCACGTTGAGGTTCTTGACGCGCTTGGAGTGTCGCTTGAGCTGTCGCTCCTCGCTGTTGCCCTTGAAGAAGTCGAGAAAACCCACGATACGAACCCTCTGCGCGGTACGGCAGGGACGGCTCGTCCCTTCCACCTGGCGGCCTGTTAATCGCGTTCTACCCCGAGGCAAGGAACGGCGCGCGCCTACAAAGAGCCTTTGGTACGCTGCCGTCGTTGACGCCCCATCGGCGATCTCCTTACACTACCCCTGGGCTCCTCCGCGCATCCGTCGGTGGAACCTGTGGCGAGACAAGATGATCAATCGAACCAAGCAAGTCCTCTCCCTGGTGACCCCGCCGCTGGTGACCCCGCCGCTGGTGACCCCGCCGCTGGTGACCCCGCCGCTGGTGATCCTGCCGCTGGTGACCCTGCTGGGGATCGCCTGCGACGGCGACAAGTCCTCCGTCGACTCCGCCGCGGCGTGCGAGGCGCCGATGGCCGAGGCCGGAGACAACATCTCCGTCGTCCTCGGCGACACCGTCCAGCTCGACGCCGGCGACAGCGAGGTGTGCGAGGACCGCGAGGACGACGCGGAGTTCACCTGGACCTTCGAGGCCGTCGAGCCCGGCTCGGCGATCGACGAGAGCGCGCTCTCCTCCAACAACGACGATGACGCCGTCAACGCGGTGTTCGTCCCCGATGTCCCCGGCACCTACACCCTCTCGGTCACGGTCTTCGACGCCGTCGCCACCTCCGATCCCGACTTCGTCGTGGTCACCGTCACGTCCAACAACCTGGCGCCGCTGGCCGACTGCGGGGCGGATCTCTCGGGTGTGGTCGGCGATCGCGTGAACCTGGACGGTTCAGGATCGTCCGATCCCGACGGCGGCACGCTCGAGTACTCCTGGGGCCTCTCCGACGGACCTGACTGCTCTGGGCTCGGCAGCACCGACCTGTTCAACGCCGACAGCGTCAGTCCCACGTTCGTGCCCGACTGTGAGGGTGTGTACACCGTGAGCCTCGTCGTCTCCGACGGCGAGGAGTGGTCCGATCCCGCGGTGTGCATCGTCAGCGTGGTCGACGGCAACCAGGCCCCCACGGCGGACGCCGGACAGGGCGGAGATCTGGGCGCATGCGCCGAGAACCCCCTGGAGCTCTCGGGGTGGGGCAGCTACGACATCGACGAGGACAGCCTCACCTACCAGTGGTCGGTGGTCGCCGTGCCGCCGAAGTCCGCAGCGGGGGATGCGCAGTTCGACGACGCCACGAGCGCCGCTCCCACCTTCACCTGGGACGTCGAGGGGACATACACCTTCCAGCTCCAGGTCTCCGATGGCGAGATCTGGTCGGCGCCCGACGTCGTCAGCTACACCATCCAGGAGATCGGCGAGAATGAGACGCCCGTAGCCAACGCCGGCGACGCGCAGACCGTCGACGTCGAGGCGGACTGCGAGAGCTCCTCGTACGTCTGGTCCTGCGGCGACTGTCCGTCTGCCACCATCGAGCTCGACGGCTCCGCCTCCTACGATCTGGACGGAGACCACCTCACGTATGGCTGGACCGAGTCCACCGGCACCGCGACCTTCTCCGCGTCCCGCAGCGCCGTGACAGAGGCCACCATCCCCTCCCAGTCGGCCTCGTACGACACCCCCGCGAACGCCACCTTCGAGTTCGCGCTCGAGGTGGCCGACTGCGATCGCAGCGCCACCGATCGGGTCAACGTGACCTATACCTGCACCGGCGAATCAAACTAATCCAGCGGTGAACGTCCATGCCGAGGGCCCTCGCTTGCTCCTGTGCCCCCTGCCGATACCTCGTTTCCTCGACGTGGCGCTGCCACGACCTCGGATCCTCGGCAACTGGCAGTGAACACGGGCTCGTCGCGATCATCCATCGACCCGAACGCCCACCGCTGTAAGGCCGCTCCAAGAAAAGCAATCTCCCCCCTCGACGCGGATGCCCTTCGTCCACTGGCGTGCGACGCTCTCGAAGTATCCAGATACGACTTTGAGCGACGCACACCAGTGGACTCGAGCCTACACGCCGATCATGGGAGACTTCTTTCCCTGGAGCGGCCTAAGCCCCGGGTCATCCCAGGAGCCCCCATGCGCCTTCGCACCTTCGGAACGTCCCGCCCCCCCGCTGCTCGGTGGGCGCTGCTCATCGTGCTGGGCACGGGCTGCAGGGACAAGGAAGGCGAGACCACAGAAGATCTCGCGACCGCCAACACCGCCCCCGTGGCCGAGGCGGGCTCCAACACCACCCAGACCGCCGACGCGCCCATCTCGGTAGACGGCAGCGCCTCGACCGACGCGGACGGTGACGCGCTCACCTACCACTGGAGCTTCTCCAGCGTCCCGGAGGGCTCCACACTCGCCAAGGACGACAGCGCGTTCAGCGACAACCACGGCGCCACGCCCTCGGCCACGTTTCGCGCGGACGCCACGGGCTCGTACGTCGTCGCGCTCACGGTAGAGGACGCCTCGGGCGCCACCTCGCCCGCGGACTTCGTCGTCATCAACGTGGAGGCGGGTGGGCTCCCAGTGGCCGACGCCGGCGCAGATCTGTCTGGCCTGCAGGGCGAGACCTTCTCGTTGGACGGGACCCGCTCCTACGATCCCTACGGTCGCACGCTCACCTACCAGTGGTCGTTCGCCTCCGTGCCCGGCGACAGCAACCTCTCGTCGCTGACGGGCGAGACCTCCTCGGCGGCCTCGTTCGTCGCGGACGCCGCGGGCAAGTGGATCATCTCCCTCGTCGTCGGCAACGGCCTCTCCGACTCCCAGCCGGACACCGTCCTCGTCACGACCTCGGTCACCAACCCCGAGCCCCCTGTCGCAGCGGCGGGCGAAGATCTGACGGTGTCGGACTGCACATGGGTCGATCTCGACGGCAGCAATTCCTACGATCCCAACAACCAGGATCTCACCTACCAGTGGGCGATTCAGTCGACGCCGGCGGACTCCTCCGGCGCCGCCTTCTCAGACGAGGCCACGGCGATCACGCAGTTCTGGCCCGACGTCTATGGTGAGTACACCGTGTCCCTGGCGGTCTCCGACGGCACCGACTGGTCCACCCCCGACCTCCTCACCCTCACCGCCGCGGAGCGCTTGTACAACACGCCGCCCACGGTCGATCCGGGTCGGATGCAGTCGGTCGACGGTGGCGAACAGGAGTGCGTGGAGTCCGGCTACGCCTACGACTGCGAGGAGTGCGCGGCGGCCACCATCAAGCTCGGCGATGGCGCCTCGACGGTCGACGCCGACGGCGATCCGCTGACCTACCTGTGGGAGGTCCTCAGCGGTGAGGCGACCATCGCCGATCCCACCTCCGCCGTCACCGAGGCAGAGCTCTCCGGCGCCGCCCCGGTCGAGCCCGGGCTGTGTGAGGCCACCGAGTTCGAGTTCCAGGTCACCGTCACCGACTGCACCGGCGCCTCCACCACCTCCACGATCATCCACGAGGTGAACTGCTGCGGCGCCAAGAAGTAGCCTCGCTGTTTCTGCTGCTGACGCCCGCTGCGCACGCCGGGGCCACCCCCCTCCCAAAGATGGCCTCTGCCTGCCGTGACCCGCGGCTGCCGGCGCTGGTGGGCCCGTGGGTGGTGGGCTGTGACGACGAGGGGCGCGTCGATCGGGTCCGCTCGATCCGCACCGGACAGACCCTCTCGCTGCCCCGCCCGCTGGCCTCGCCGGGGTGGGGCGCCGACCCCCACACAGACACCGGGTACCTGGTCCAGCCGGGCGTGGATGGCGGGCTCTTCCGACTGGACAGCGACGGGATCACCTCGCTCGGCCGCCCGCCCACGCTGGGTCGGACGCTGGTGGCCCCGCCGACAACGGACGGCGTCCACCTGGGCGCGCTGGAGGCTGCGCGGGTGCAGGCCTTCCGGCTCGCTGAGCGGCGTCGGAGCCTGTACGACGCCGCCCCCCTGGGGGACGGCCCTCCCGCCCTCGCGTGGCCCTGGATCGCCTGGACCCAGGCCGCAGACGTTCCAGAAGAGGGGGTCGACCTGTGGTGGCTCGACGCCGCCGCCGGATCGGATCCCCTGCCGCTCGCGACGGGCCCCGGCGATCAGCGGCACGTCGTGGCGAGCGGGCAGTGGCTGGCGTGGGTCGATGACGGCGACGTCGTGCTGCGGAGCGTCTCTACCGGAGAGGAGCGGCGGCTGCCGGCGCGGACGGGCTTCCAGGCGCCGCCGAGCCTGTGGAGAGACACGGTGTGCTGGGAGGAGCGCGGCCCCCGCGATCTGGACATCCGCTGCAGCGACGGGTGGACAGTGGCAGCGTCGGGGCACCAGGAGTGGCCCTCCCGCTGGGACGACCGGCTGCTCTATCGGCAGGAGGGGGCGGTGTACCTCGCGGGCGGGCCGTGATCTGGCCCCTCCGCGGCTATGCTGGCCGCATGGTGGTGATGACCCTCGCGCTGGCGGGCTGCACATCGGGCGACGCGCTCGCGCTCGAGCCGCTGGACGATCTCGCGGAGCCGATCGACGAGTGCGCGCTGTCGTGCCTGAGCTTCTCCGTCACCGCGGGGAGCGCACCAGCCGCCGGCATGACGTTCGCGGTGTGGGTCGACGGCCGGGTCGTCTCCACCGCGCCGATCGACGACAGCGGAGAGGTCTCCTTCTGCCCCGAGTCCGGCGCCATCGCGCCACAGTCCATCGTCGCGGTGGAGATCCGCGACGGCGACGACACGCTGCTGTACCAGGGGGTGCCGCTGGATGTGCGGCCGTTCGGGTTCGCGATGGGCCGCGATCGCGCCGTCGGGGCCCCCGCCGCTCTCGCCTGGATGCCGGAGCTGGAGCATGCCGCCGCGCCCTTCTTCGAGCCGGATCCCGACTCCTGGTACGCCTACCAGGTGACCAGCCCCCACCGCGTCGGGGACGGCCTGCTGCTGTTCGCCGGCAACGACGATCGCGACTTCGACGTCGACAAGGGTACCTACCTGCTGGGGGCCGCCCGCCTGACAGGCGACAAGATCTCCGAGGTCTCCGCGGCGCCGATCCTCGCCACCGAGCCTGAAGCGTGGGACGCCCTCTCGCAGAACGGGCCGACCGCTCTGGAGGACGACGGGGGGTACGTGATGTGGTACCACGGCCGCGCGGACGCCGACGAGGTGCCCGTGCTCGGGCGCGCCACCTCCGCTGACGGGCTGAGCTGGACCGCCGATCCCGACAACCCCATCCTGGGAGATCCCCACACCGATCGCGTGGCCCACCCCACGGCGCGCCGCGACGGAGCGCTCATCGAGCTGTGGTACCTCGGTCAGGACGGCGTCACCATGGCGCTCTCCGAGGACGAGGGGCGCACCTTCACCCCGTACTGCGGCGGCGACATGGGCTTCGTGGGCAAGACCCCCGAGGTGCTGTGGACGGGAGAGCGCTACGCGCTCACATGGGTCACCGGAGATCCCCCCGCGTACCGCATCCACTGGTCCGAGAGCTACGACGGGATCCGGTGGCGCCACTCCGACGATCTCGCGCTCGAGCCCACAGACGACGCGTGGCAGAACGTCGGCGTCGCCAACGGTCAGCTCCTCTTCGACGGGGACGCGCTGGAGATGGTCTATGTGGGGGTCGGCGAAGAGACCGACGGCCGGCTGGGCAACGGCTTCGGCGTCGCCGCGGCGCTGTGATGTGGGGCCGGTGAAGTGGGAGGCGTGAGGTTGGGGGCGATGCTGCTGTGGGCCGTGATCTGGGGAGCGGGACTGCTGGCGTGCAAGCCCGACGTGGCCGAGGGCCCGAACATCCTGATCGTCATCTCGGACGACCTGGGGGTGGAGTCGAGCGCCTGCTACGACACCGGAACGGTCAAGGCGCCCCAGCCGACGATCGCGGGCCTCTGCGAGCGCGGGGTGGTCTTCGAGCAGGTGTGGGCCTACCCCGTCTGCTCTCCGACGCGCGCGGCGATCTTCACCGGGCGCCACGCCTGGCGGACCGGCGTGGGGTGCGCGGTGCGCGGCGATCAGGGGCCGCTGCCGGAGTCGGAGATCTCGCTGGCCCGGCGGCTGGGCGACGCCGGCTACCACACCGCCAACATCGGAAAGTGGCACCTCGGCGGTGAGCTGGATCACCCCAACCGCCTGGGCTGGGATCACTACACGGGTCTCTTCGAGTCGCGGGTCCTCGACTACTACTCGTGGACGCGGGTCACCGACGGGAGGATGGAGCAGGTCCACGACTACGCCACCTCTGTTCACGCAGACGACGCCCTGGACTGGCTGGGCGAGCGCGGCGCGGCGCCCTGGCTGCTGTGGATGGCCTTCACCGCTCCCCACGTGCCGCTGCACCTGCCGCCCGCAGAGTTGATCACGGACGCCGGCCTCTCGGGAACCGCGGACGACATCGACGCAGATCCCGTGCCGTACTTCCACGCGATGATCGAGGCGATGGACACCGAGCTGGCGCGCCTGCTGGACAGCGTGGATGACGACACGTGGATCATCTACCTGGGCGACAACGGCACCGAAGCGGGGCTCGACCAGGGCTACTACGCCGACGACCAGCACAAGTTCTCGCTGTACCAGGGGGGGATCCACGTGCCCATGGTGATCGTCGGCCCGGGAGTGACCCCGGGGCGGGTCGCCGTCCCCGTGCATGTGGTCGATCTGTTCGCGACCGTGCTGGAGCTGGCAGGCGTCGAGGCGCCGGACGTGGTCCTGGACAGCGCCAGCCTGGCGCCGTTCCTGACCGCCCCGGACACCGCCGCCCTGCGGGCGCATCAGGTGAGCGTACAGTTCGGCGAGGACGTCCTCGACCGCGAAGCGGGCGGCGCCGTACGCGATGACCGTCACAAGCTCATCGCGTTGTTCGACGGCTCCGTGCGGATGTTCGATCTGCAGGACGACCCGCTGGAGACCCGCGATCTGCTCGAGGCTCCGCTCGACTCCGAGCTGGTGCCGGTGCACGAGGCCCTCTCGGCGGAGCTGGCCGCCGTGATGGCGGAGATTCCTTGAAGGCGGAGATCCCATCCCGCGCGCTGCGGGGGCTCCTCCAGCTCATCGCCGTCGTCGCGGTGCTGGGTGTGGGCGGCGCCTTCGTGGGTCTGGACCCCGCGGGCGCGTTGACCGGCGCTGCGCTGATCGCGGCGGCCCACGCCGGCCTCGCCACCACTCTCGGTCTGGCGGTGATCCTGTTGGCAGGAGCGGCGTTCATGGCGCGGCTCGATCCTCAGGGCTCTCGTGGAGCAGGAAGCTGGGCGGCGGCGCTCGTCGCCGGGCTGGGACTGTGGGGGACCGCGCTGCTGGCGTTGGCTGCTGCAGGTGGGCTCTCCACCCCGGTGTGTGCGCTCCTGCTCGCGGCGCTCGGTGGCGGGGGGGGGCTCGCGCTGTGGCGACTCCCAGGGGGACAGCGACCTTTCGGGGGAAGGGGACTCCAGGGGGGACCGCGCGAGCTGGTTGCCCCGGGTCTCGCGGTCGGGCTCGCGCTGCTGATCGTCGCGATCCCCGGGCTGATCGACGCGCTCGCGCCCCCGATCGAGACCGACGAGCTGTACTACCACCTGGCCCTTCCGCGCCGGATGCTGACGGAGGGGGGGCTCGTGGGGGGGCTCCTGCAGCCCAACGGGAGCAGGCCGCTCGTCCTGCACCTGCCCTACGCCGCGCTGCTTGCGATCGGGGGGGAGCCGCGCTTGCTCCACCTGGCCCTGGCTCTGGCCGTCGTGGCCCTGACCGGATCGCTGGGACGGGAGCTGGGCGGGCCGAAGGCGGGCGGCGCAGCCGCGCTGCTGTTGGTCGGCTCGTGGACGTTCACGCACGAGGCGGGTCTGGCGGGCAACAACCTGCCGGCGGCGCTGGCGGGGCTGGTGGCGTTGGACGCGGCGCTGCGAGGCCGCTGGCGGGCGCTGGGCGTGGCCGCCGGCGTCGCGCTGGCGATCAAGTACACGTCGGCGGGCGCGTTGGCAGGGATCTTCCTCGTCGCGCGGCTGCCCTGGCGGTCGCGGCTGCTGGCGGGCGGGGTGGCGCTGCTGATCGTGGCGCCGTGGTGGGCGCGGAACCTCGCCGAGGGTTTGCACCCGCTGTTCCCCTTCGCGGGATGGCCGCTGGACCTGCGGTTCGTTCACCTTGGAAAGTACGGCGCGGGGCGGGCGCCCCTCGACCTGCTGCTGCTGCCGTGGAACGCTGTGATGACGGCTGAGATCGACAGCTTCCGGTTCCTGGGGCGCCTCAGCCCGGCGTGGCTCGCTGCGGCGCCGCTGGCACTCTGGGCAGCAGCGCGCGACGACACCTCGCGGCGTGTGGCGAGCGCGGCGCTGGCGGGGATGCTGCTGTGGGCCGCCGGTCCGCACTGGCTGCGGCACCTGCTGCCGGTCCTCCCGATCGCGGCGGTGGCGGCCGGCCTGGGGATCGCCCGGGTGCCCGCGCTGGCGCCCGCGGTGCTCGTGGTGTGGGTGATCGGCCTGCCGGCCAACCTGGGGCCGGTCGCGGCCCGAGCGGTCGATCGCGGCCCGGCGGCGACCGGCAGCGAGGCTCGAGCGGCGTACCTGGATCGCACGATCGACGGCTTCGGTGTGCTGTCCTGGGGGAGCGTCCACCTGCCGGGCGACGCCCGGGTCGCGCAGGTCTTCGCCTGGCGGGGGTACCTGATGGAGCGGGACACGCTGCTGGGCAGCGTCGAAGACCATGTACCGTCCCGGGTGTTCGTGATGACCCACGGCGCGGGCGCGCTGGCGCAGCTCCAGGCGCTCGGCGCCACGCACGTGCTCACCCGCGACATGAAATTCCTGCGGAAGACCTACCGGTTCCTCGACGACGATCGCTTCGAGCGGGAGTACCAGGCGCCGCTAGCCGCGTGGAAGGACCAGCTCAAGATGGGCGCCACGCTGCTGATCCAGGAGCGTCAGGTGCAGCTGTGGCGCCTGGAGCCCCTTGCAGCGCCGCCTCGATGATCCGTGCTTGACACCGCTCCCCAAGCGAATAGACCTGACAGCGCTTGAGAGAGCGGTGGTGCCACTGCGGAAGTGGCGGAATTGGTAGACGCGCTAGGTTCAGGACCTAGTGTCCTTATGGACGTGGGGGTTCAAGTCCCCCCTTCCGCACCACCTCCTCCCAGAGCCCGCTACCCCCAAGGGGCAGCCCCGGGAACCGCGCCGACCAGCTTCGCCAGCACGATCCCGTGCGAACCTGAGGCCGCGCAGTTCTGATGGATCAGCAGCGCTCCCTTCGAGCGGTTCTGCACGTCGCCGTGCACCCACCCATGATCACCCGGGGTAGACTGCCCCCGGGCCGGATGGAGGCGACACATGAGCAACAAACATCGATTCCTGGCGCTGATCGCGGGGTTCGGCTTGATCGGCTGCGCTAGCAGCGACAAGGGCGGAGATTCCGGCGCCGCGACCGGCACCTCCGGCGGCTGGGGCGGCACCACGACCGGTACCTCCAGCTCCTGGGGCGGCTCTACCGGCGGCGGCACTACGAGCGGCGGCACCAGCGGCGGCAGCACCGGCGGCACGGGCTCGTGGACCACCCCGCCCACCGACGGCTACGAGGCCGAAGAAGAGGTGAAGGTCGAGGTCCTGCGTCCTGCGGCCACCGCCGAGTACGTGTTCATCGCCAACCCCGATCGCGACACCGTCAGCCGCATCGCCAAGGGCAACCTGAGCGTGGTCACCGCGGCGGTGGGGGTGAACCCCTCGGTGGTCGCCACCACGCCGGACGACGCCTACGCGGTGGTCTTCAACAAGGGCTCCGACACCGTCTCGATCCTCGACGCAGGCACACTGGTCACCACCACCGTCGAGGTGCGGCCCGACCTCAACCAGATGCTCATCTCGCCGTCCGGCGGCTGGGCCGTGTGCTACCGCGACGACTCCATCACCGACGACGACACCTCCACGGGCGGCAGCGAAGGCGTGGAGTCCATGAGCGAGATCAGCTTCGTGAACCTCGCAGCGGGCTCCCATCACCCGATGGCGGTGGGCTTCAACCCCTCCGATGTCACGTTCACAGAGGACGACAGTCTGGGACTGGTGGTCTCGGACGCCTGGCTGGCTGTGATCGATCTCACCGCGGACGACCCGCAGCCCGAGCGCATCCAGATCGACGAAGACACGGTGGATCCACCGCAGGCCGAGGAGGTGGTGCTGTCCGCCGACGGCTCGCGGGCCCTCATCCGCCAGTTCGAGGTCGACTCGATGGTGGTGGTCGATCTGAGCACCCAGGAGGTCAGTCGGGTGGCCGCGGGGCTCAACCCCACGGATCTCGACATCACGCCCGACGGCGAGAGCGCCGTGGTGGTCGCCCGGGTCAGCCATCAGCTCTGGATCTTCGACCTCTCCGACCCGTTCGCGGCGCCGGAGATCGTCGATCTGCCGGAGGACGAGGTGTTCGGCAGCCTGGAGATGAGCGACGACGGCAAGCGGGGTCTGCTGTACAGCACCGCCACCGGCGCGGCTCGCTTCGGCGCGTGGGATCGCAGGACGGACGAGGTCACCGTGCACTCGATCGTCAAGCCGGTCGATCGCATGACGATCGCCCCCGGAGGCGACACCGCGCTGATCTTCCACACCGAGGAGGACCAGGACGACATCGACTCCGACTCGCCGTTCCGTGGAGAGTGGGCGCTGACCATCCTCGACATGTCCAGCCAGTTCCAGAACCCCCTGCGGCTGTCGGCGGAGCCGTTCGAGCACACGATCAGCGACGACGGCGCCCGCGCCTTCTTCATCATGGAGGGCCAGCCCTTCCTGGAGACGATCGATCTCTCCACCCAGCTGTTCGACGAGGTCGAGCTGCGCAGCGTGCCGGAGCACGTCGGCGCCATGGCCGGCACCGTCACGGCCTACGTCAGCCAGGATCACGAGCTGGGCCGGGTGAGCTTCTACGACGCTGACACCGAGCAGCTCCAGACGATCACGGGCTTCGAGCTGAACAGCGGGATCGAGTACTGAGGAGCTCGGGTACGGGGGCTCGGGCATCGACGCCACCCGCGACACCGGTGTCCGGGTTTTCGCGATCTCGATCCGCTCCGGCCAACCGCCCTCTTCGACAATCCCCATTGCAGGCTACCTTCCAAAACTGGCACGACACTTGCTTCTGAAGTGGTCGACCCCGGAGGACGAATGAAACGGTCCCTGATGATCTTCCTGCCCACCCTGTGCATCGGCTGCGAGGACTACGCGCTCGCGACGTCCGACGATGAGTCTGCGGACTCCAGCGCGCTGCAGGGCGCTTCGTCGCCCGAAGCGGCTGATGACGCCGACGGTGGCGGCGCAGCGGAGACCTCAACGTGGGAGCCGGAGGTCGAGGACGACTTCCTGGCGCTCCACCCGGCCGCCACCAACATCCACGTGTTCGTCGCCAACCCCGCGCGCAACACCGTCACGCGGGTGAGCGTCAGCGACCTGTCGGTGATCACCGGCGAGGTGGGCATCGACCCGCAGGTGGTGGAGACGACGCCCGACTACCAGAAGGCGGTCACCTTCAACAAGGGCTCCGACTCCGTGAGCGTCATCGACGCCGCGACGCTCGCCGTCTCGCACGTCGACATCCGGCCCAACTTCAACCACATGGTGATGTCGCCCGACGGTAGGTATGTCGCCTGCTTCCACGACAGCGACAAGGGCACCGAGGACGCCACCGGCGGCGCCCAGTCGTACAACGAGGTCAGCCTCGTCAACGTGGACACGCTGGAGCACACCGCGCTGGTGGCGGGCTTCGGCCCCCGCGACATCCAGTTCACCGAGGACGGCGACGTCGCTGTGGTGGTCTCGGACACCTACCTGACGATCATCGACCTGACACAGGATGCCCCTGAGGCCACGAGCGTGGCGATCACCGACGACCTCGTGGACCCGCCCGAGGCCGAGGAGGTGGTGCTCGCTCCGGACGGCACCTACGCCCTGGTGCGTCAGTTCGGCGCCGTCGACGAGCTGGTGGTGGTCGATCTCGACAGCCTCGACGTGGCGCTCGTGCCGGTCGGCGACACCCCCACCGACATCGACGTCACCCCTGACGGCGAGCAGGCGGTGGCGGTCGCCCGCGGCTCCGGCGAGCTGTGGCTGTACAACCTGGGCGACATCTTCGGGGAGCCGGAGGTCGTGGCGATCCCGCCCGAGGAGATCTTCGGCAGCGTGCTGCTCAGCCCCGACGGCACCCAGGGCCTCCTCTACAGCACTGCCACGGGCGTCAGCCACTACGGCGCCTGGGATCGCAACGACAGCAGCGACGACGCCATCAGCGTGCATGCGCTGGTCAAGCCGGTCGACTCGATGGCGGTGAGCCCCACCGGCGGCACCGCGCTGGTCTTCCACGACGACAGCAACGGCACCGACGTCGATGAGGACAGCGAGTTCTACGACGCCTTCGCGCTGACGCTCATCGACCTGTCCGACCTGTTCAGCAACCCGCTGCGGCTGCCCGCTGAGCCCACGGCATACGCCAACACCGACGACGGCGCCCGCGGCTTCTTCATCATGGACGGACAGCCCTTCCTCGAGGTGCTGAACTACGACACGCTGCTGTACGACGAGGTCGAGCTGAAGAGCGATCCCGTCCACATCGGCGTGCTGCCCGACAGCCAGATCCTCTACGCCTCCCAGGAGCACGACCTGGGACGGATCTCCTTCTTCGACGCCGACAGCCGGCAGCTCCAGACCATCACTGGCTTTGAGCTGAACAGTGGCATTGAACACTGACCGGCACCGAACGCTGACCGGCATCAAACACTGACCGGCATCAAACACAGACGGCATCTAACTGAATCTGCGCGAGACGAACGTGACGACTGCAGGAGACGCAATGCAACGCACCCTTCCCCGCACCCTACTCCTTGTTGCCCTGCTCGG
This sequence comes from uncultured Enterobacterales bacterium, assembly GCA_964464515.1. Lineage (GTDB taxonomy): Bacteria > Myxococcota_A > UBA796 > UBA796 > UBA2385 > CAYXGP01. Next base: position 46,266 of record CAYXGP010000014.1, on the reverse strand, counting down.
ATGCGATCCGTTCGGGCACTGGCCCTATAACAACAGCTCCGACATCGAAGAGTCACTGTGGGACGACGCTGTAGTCTCCGCGAGCGACGGGGTGTACGTCCGCCTGCCGCGCGCCCGCAGCCTGGTGCGGGTGCAGGACAGCGGCGACGTGGCGGTCGTCGATCTGGACGGCGCCACCCCCGAGCGCCTCATCGCCTCGCCCTCGGGTGACGAGGTGCTGGTGTTCGCGAAGTGGCCCGAGTGCAAGGACGACGATCCCGACATCGAGATGGTCTCCGACTGCCCCGAGGAGGAGCTGTCCTACAACGCCGAGCTCGCGGTGGTGGCTGGCGGCAAGCGGCTGTCGTACAGCTCCATCCCCGGCCACATGAACGCGGTGGCGTTCTCTGGGGATGGGCGAACAGCCGTGGCCTACCTGGACTACGAGCAGGACGCGGATCTGACGGTGGACGGCCTGGTCGATCTCACCGAGGTGGTCTTCATCCCGCTCGGCGGCGGCGAGACGAGCTCGGTCTCGATCGGCTTCTCGCCCAACAACATCCTGTTCTCCGACGACAACACCAAGGCCGTGATCATGTCCCGGTCGAAGGTCGTGGTCGTCTCGCTGGAGACCTACGAGGTGCTGGTCGAGTACCCGCTCACGCTCGACGCAGACCAGGTGGTCAGCCCCTCCGACGCGGTGCTGACGCCAGACGGCGCCTATGCGCTGGTCTCCATCGAGGACAGCAGCCTGCTGTACCAGCTCGATCTGGAGAACTACTCGATCGACATCGAAGACCTGGACGGCGTGCCGGCCGATCTGGCGGTCGACGACGGCACCGACGCCACCCTCATCGTCTACGACTCGCTGGCGCAGATCGACGTCTTCGACCACGACACCTTCGAGCTGCTGGAGCCCGTCGATCTGGACGACCCCGCCACCGGCATCCTGCTGGGCAACGGCTTCGCGGTGATCTACAACGATCGCGGCGGCAGCCACGACGTCTACCGGTACGACCTCGATACCACCGAGCTGACCGAGTACGTCGTCGACAACCCGCTGGACTCGATGATGCTCTCCGACGACGGCACCTTCGGCGTCGCGGTGCTCACCCCCGAGGGCACCTCGGGCAGCGGACTGGACGCCTACCAGGACCAGCGCTGGGGACTGGCCGTCCTCGAGCTGCTCGACGACGACGCCGTCAGCCTGGTGGTGGAGTCCCAGCCGGTGGGCATGGCCCTGGTCGAGCAGGAGCAGACCACGTTCGCGCTCGTCCTGATGGACGGACTCGACACCCTGCTCCAGGTCGATCTCGCGTCTCCCTCACAGGCCGCGCAGATCGACCTGCCGTCGCCGCCCACCAGCATCGGCGCGATGCCGGACGGCCGCTTCATCATCACGCACGAGGCGTCCCTGGGGGAGCTGAGCTTCCTCGATCCCGTCACGGGCGAGCCCACCACCGTCGGTGGCTTCGCCTCCTACGGTCTGCTGGAGGAGGAGGTCCTCCCCCGGCGCAACACCAGCGATTCGGACGAGTGAGGAGCTGACATGACCCACCTCTCAACGAGCACCGTTCTGCTCTCCGGGCTCCTCTCCGGGGCCCTCCTCTCCTCTGCGGCGCATGCTGCTCCCCTCGGCCACGAGGTCTCCCTCGAGCTGGGCGGGCTCCACTCCCCCGACCCGGCCTGGCAGGGCCTGCTGTCGTGGCACCCGGGGATCCCCTCGCAAGGGATCCGCGTGGGCTACGGCGTGCAGGAGCACGTCACGGTCGTCGCCAGCTACCACCACGGCGCCCAGGGCGGCGAGGCGTGGCTGTACGACGAGGAGAACTACGAAGAGGAGAACGACGACTTCGGCCTCGCGTTCTACGCCAACATGATCAACGCCGGCCCCAAGCTGCACTATGCGCTGCGTCCCTGGCTGGTGCCCTACGCCACGGCGCAGGTGATCGTCTTCCACTCCATCCTCAAGATCGATGACAACGTTGAAGACGACGACAACACCAACCAGTTCCGCTACAAGGCCGTCTCGCCGGGCGGGATGATCACGGCTGGCCTGGAGCTGCGCCCGGTGCGTCTGCTGAAGGGCAAGATGCGGATCGCCCACCACCTGGAGGGCGGGTACGGCTACGTGCGGCCGCTGGAGTACGAGGTGATCGACGGCAAGGCGCCTACGGTGGGAGACCTCGACTTTCGGGGGTTCACCATCCGGTTCGGGACGGGCGTTCGCTTCTGATGATTCAGACGGCTTGAGTGTCGTGAAGGGCCACGGTCCACCTCTGACGGTCGTTCCCGTTGTGGAGCAGTCGTTCTCGGCGCTCGATCTCGTGACTCGTTCTCGATGTTCGAGCTCGATGCTTGTTCTGGGCGCTCGTTCTCGTCGGCCGCGATCCGTGGAGGTGTGAGCGAAGCGACCCGCGAAACCGTGGCTCCTCCAGAGCGGCTCCGTTGACCGTGAAGCCGCGTTGCCGCGGAAGTACGGAGCCGCGGAAGTACGGAGCCGCGGAAGCGCGGAGCCGCGGAAGCGCGGAGCCGCGGATCCACGAGACCACGTGACCTCGATCCACGAGACCGCGATCCGCGGTACCACATGACCTCGATCGACGAACCAGCAGCGTCTCTTGCTTCCCTGGGGCTACGCCCCAAGCAGCGTCTCCTGCTT
>CAYXGP010000014.1:25463-43525 GCA_964464515.1 uncultured Enterobacterales bacterium | reverse complement strand
CCCTGGGGCTACGCCCCAAGCAGCGTCTCTTGCTTCCCTGGGGCTACGCCCCAAGCAGCGTCTCTTGCTTCCCTGGGGCTACGCCCCAAGGAAGGACTTCACCTGCTGCGCGGTGGGCGTCTTGTGCCGCCGCTGGGCGAAGATCCAGAGACCGATGGCGACCATGATCACCGAGCCGTACTGGGCGGGGGTGAGCCCGAGGTACCGGGTGTCGCCGCCGGGCCCGGAGTACCGGAAGAAGTCCATCGCCAGCCGGCAGATCCCGTACGAGACCAGCCAGGTGCCGACGAAGAACCCGGGGAACCGTGCCTTGCGGTCGAGCACCACGAACAGCCCGAGCATCGCCAGCGACCAGATGCCCTCGTACAGCCCGAGGTCGTGGCATGCGACGTCGATCGTGCAGCCGATGCGCGGGTTCATCCCGTAGACGCCGAGCCAGAAGTCGGTAGGATTGCCCGCGTGATCGTGCGCGGAGAAGCAGCCCATCCGGCCGAAGAACCAGCCCAGCGTGAAGCCGTACCACATCGAGTCGGCGTAGCCCCAGATCAACACCGGAGTCTTCAACGGCGTGCCGGCCGCCCGCGCCTTCTGGTTCTCGCGACGAACAATCCGCGTCTCTCGCGTGAAGAACCAGACTCCCAGCCCGATGCTGACGACGAACCCGCCGAAGCTGGACAGCCCGCTGGTGAATCGGAACAGGCTGGTGGGGTCCTCGATCAGCTGATCCGGGTAATACAGCAGCAGGTGGCCCCAGTGCCCTCCGAGGAACACCCCCACCACGAGCCACCCGATCACCCGATTGATCAGCTCCGGATCGAGCCCGCTGCGCGTGGCGTGTCGGCCGGCCAGCCAGGTGCCGGACATGAAGCCGATCGCCACCAGGATCCCGAACCCATGGATCGCGTCCGCGCCGACCAGCGGGATCTCGAACGGCAGGGGGATCTTGAACGGCTCGAAGTAGGGGATCAGGGGCTTCATGCGGACCCTCCCGGTCTGCCGCGGCCCAATCGTTAACACCCCAATCGTTTCGCCAGGGCTCGCGCGGGGGGTAGATTGGTCGGAGGAGCAACCACGATGACCGACCCTGCCGCGGGGCCCCTGTCGCTGACCGGCCGCCGCTGGCGATTGCGGACGCCCGACGCCGACGATCGCGCCCTCGCCGCTCTGTCGCGGAAGACCCGCCTGCCCGGCGTTGCCGCTCGCTGCCTGGCCCATCGCGCCTCCCCCGCCGACGCCTCGAGCTGGCTGTCGCCCTCGCGGGAGCACCTGCACGACCCCTACGCGATGCTCGGGATGGCGAGCGCGATCGAGCGCGTGCGCAGGGCCATCGCCGAACGCGAGCGCATCCGCATCGTCACCGACTACGACGTCGACGGCACCACCTCCAGCCTCATCCTGCAGAACGCGCTGCTCCTGGCGGGCGCCGAGCGGGGGCAGATCGACTACCACATCCCCGACCGCTTCGGCGAGGGCTACGGCTTCTCGCAGATCGCTGCGCGCAAGGCCGGTGACGACGGCATCGGGCTGGTGATCACCGCAGACATCGGCGTCCGCGATCACGCCGCAGTGACCCTCGCAGCCGCCGCCGGCGTCGACGTGATCATCTGCGATCATCACCTCCCCGGGGGCGCGAGCGTTCCAGCCGACGCCCGGGTGGTCCTGTGCCCCCCGCAGGACGGCTGCGACTACCCCAACCCCTCCCTGGCCGCCTGCGGCGTCTCGCTCAAGCTCGCGCAGGCCCTGCTGTCCGATCACCCGAAGTACGATCTGCTGCTGGCGTCGATGCTGAAGGTCGCGGCGATCGGCACGGTCGCGGACATCGTCGATCTCGGCACCCCCGAGAACCGCGCCATCGTGGCGCTGGGGCTGGAGGCGCTGCGCACCGGCCGCCACTCACCCGGACTCCAGGCGCTGCTGGATATCTCCCGCGTCGATCGCGCCACCCTCACCGCGAGCGACCTGGGCTTCCGTATCGGTCCCCGGGTGAACGCCGCTGGGCGGCTGGAGAGCGCGACGGCCGTGATCGAGCTGTTCGGCGAGCGCGACCCCGGGCGCGCCCGAGAGCTGGCCCGCAACCTGGACCGCTTGAACCATCGCCGCCGCGCCATCCAGGAGCAGCTCGTCAAGCAGTGCGTGGCCCAGCTGACGACCCCCGCCCCCTCCTTCGTGGTCTGCTGGGGCCCCGAGGAGGAGGGTTGGCACCGCGGGGTGGTGGGCATCGTGGCCGCGCGGATCCGCGATCGCGTCCACCGACCTGTCGCGGTGGTGTCGGTGAGCGGCGACGAGGCCCGCGGGAGCGTGCGCTCCACGCCGGCCGTCCACGCGGTGCGGGCCCTGGACGGCGTGCAGGATCTGCTGATCCAGTACGGCGGCCATCCGGTGGCGGCGGGCTTCTCCATCGCCGCCGCCGACCTGCTGGCGCTGTCGAGCCGCCTGCCCCTGTGGGTCGAGCGGAACCACGACACCACGGTCCACGTCCCTGAGCTCAAGCTGGAGGCGGCTTGCCCGCCGGGCGCGGTCGATCGCAACCTCGTGGTCTCTCTCCAGCGTCTGGGACCGTTCGGCAAGGGCAACCCCGCGCCCCTGCTGCGCATCGACGGCGTGCGACCGTCGGCGCTCCGGCGCCGGGGAGACAGCCAGCAGCACCTCTTCTTCCGCGCGAACGGCGTCGAGGCGGTCTGGTGGCAGGGGGCGACCCACGCCGCTGATCTGGAGCGGCCGGTGGATCTCGCGGTGCAGGCCGAGATGAACAACTGGCAGGGCCGCAGCAGCGTTCGGATGACGGTGGAGGACGCGCGGCCCGCGCACCTTCCCTGAGACGCGCAGCTGACTTGAGATGGGGGTCCCTGACGGTCGGGCGCTGAGGTCGGAGCCCGGAGAAGGGGCCCCTACTCCTCCTCGGCGCCCAGCTCCTTCAGCGCCTCCACGAGATCCACCTCCGTCGCCCCCGCGGGCGTGGAGAGCATGAACGCCGCGTCGGGCGGCGCCACCGGCGCCCAGCCCCGCATTGTGAGATCCAGCACCCAGGCCGGGCCGGGCAGCTCCACGCGCAACGTCGCGGGCAGCCCGGTGGCGTCGGGGGTGACGTCGAGCCGCGCCTGCAGCGCGCCACCGTCGTCGTGGATCTCGAACGACCGCAGGCTGCCGGTCGGCGAGAGGATCGCGCTCACGGGCACGGGGGTCTCCAGCGCCACCGCGATGCCCTCGGTGTCCGCCGCGATCACCCGCGCAGGCAGCCCGGGCAGGCGCCCCGAGAGCAGCGCGACCGCGTCGGCCATCGCCACGGCCCCCCCAGTGAGCTCACCCAGGGCCGCGGGGGCGTCGGGGGTGCGGAGCACCGTGCGATCCCTGGGACGCCAGACCGCCACCTCCGTGCCGTCGCTCACCACCAGCAGCATGGGCGTGCGCAGCGGCGTCTGGATCTCCAGGCGCAGGCGGTCCGGCGGCATGAGCGTGAGCACACCCACGGTGCTGGCGTCGTTGTCCGGCGTGGTCACGTGGACGTTGAAGCGGGCCTGGCGCGGCTCTCCGGGCACCATCTGGGCCGCCGCGAGGGCAGCTGTGGGGTCGGCGGGGACGATCGCGGGCGGAGGCTTGGGCCTGGGACAGCCCACCAACAGCACCGACGGCAGCACTGTCAGCGACAACAGCACCGTCCGCAGCAGTGAAAGGAGCGCGGCGAGTCGGTTCATGGGAGCCCAGCTGACGCCCGCAGGCGGTGGAGGCAGACCCCGCGCGCGCCGGAATCGGTGAGCGCCTCGGCGAACGCGGATCGCAGCAACGCGTCGGTGACGGCGTCGAGTCCATTCAGTCTGGCGGCCATGATCTCCGCGCGCGCGGCCGCGCGCTCCCCCTGGGTGAGGAGGAGGCACGCGCGCTCAGCGCGAAGCTCAGGCGGACCGGTCGGGATGAGGACCACCAGGGCGTCCGCGGCGGCGTCCGCGTCTGCGGCGGAGCGCGCGAGGCGCAGGCGCTCCGAGGCGATGGCGGTGTCGGTCGGTCGGGTCTGCTGGAGCTCTTCGAGGAGGCGCAGCGCGGCGACGACCGTCCCGGCGTGGCGAGCGGCCGCGGTGTGCAGCCGCAGGGCCTGGGGAGTTGGCCGCTGCCGAAGCACCGCCTCCAGGTCTTCTCGGGCTCCGGGAGCGTCGTCGAGGAGCAGGCGACGCTGGGCGCGCCGGAAGCGCTGCTCGATCGTGAGGTCGGTCTTCCACGAGACCAGGACCGCGCGGGCCGCAGCGGGATCGTCGGCGCGGAGGTGCGCGTCGATCAGCGTGTGGTGTCCCGGCGCACCAGCGGCGATCGCGCGCTCCAGATAGGGGACGGCCCCGGAAGGATCTCCCGAGCACAGGAGGGCCTCGCCCAGCGTCGCGAGCACCTGCGGGTGCGGATCGAACCGCTCGGCGCGGCGAAGATGCCGGGTCGCAGCGGCGGCGTCGCCAGCGTTCAGCGCGAGCCGCCCAGCCAGGTACGCGCCGCGCGCCACCGTCGAGCTGGCGGCGGGCGGCGGGGTGAGTGGCGGCGGGGTGATGTGCGGGCCGCAGGCCACCAGAGCCAGCAACGAGAGCAGGCGCATCATGAGTTCGGAAGCTCGCGCGCCCACAGCGAGCGAGCGCCTCGACGCATGGCGATCAGGGTGACCGCCACGCAGACCCCCGCGGCCATCAGCAGCGGAACGGCCACGGCGACCCACTGCAGCGGACCCAGGGTGCGGTCGCCGGCCTCTGCGGAGATCACAAGCCACACCGGCGCGATCTCGAGGACCACCACCAGGAACGTGAGCAGGGTGGAGAGCACCATGAACAGCATACCGGCGGGCCCGGCGGCGACGCGGGAGGCGTTGTCGGCCTTGAAGTCGGGGTAGATAGCGCCCATCCCCACGGCGAGACCGGAGATCGCCAGCGACAGACCCAGCGCCGTGAGCGACGACACCACCACCAGGAAGGGCCGCGCGCCCAGGATCATCGTCGAGGCGATCGAGAGGATCTGTCCGACGATGATGAGGGGCGGCAGGGTGGGCCAGACCTTCGCCCACAGCAGCTGCTCGGCGGTGATGGGGCCGGTGCGCACGATCCAGAACGCCCGCGCCTCGGTCGAGACCGCCGTGAACTGGAAGCGCGCCGCGACCGCCGCGATGATGAACCCCACCAGCGCGTGGGCCCCGAACGCGAACAGGTTGCGCCAGAACGGCGCCCACGGGCCGCGGAACATGTCCACGGGTAGCGAGCTGACGGAGATGAGGGCGATCACGATGATGCTGCCCACCAGGAACACCTGGCTCCACTGCGCGGGGTTGCGCACGAAGGTCTTGATGTCCTTGGCGACGATGGCAGCCATCACGCGCGGCAGCGGGCGGGTGTAGAGATCGATGAGCCGATCGAGCCAGCCGGCGCGCGCCAGGCGGGGGCGGCTCGCCTCCTGGGCGCGGGCGCGACCCTCGTCGTAGAGCGCGCCGGTCAGCCAGCGCGCGAGGCCGGTCGCTGCGATCGCGCCGCTGATCAGGAGCCCCAGCTCGATCCAGGGAACAGGGCGATCCATCAACGCGGCGGTGAGCACGTCGGAGATCCATCGCGGCGGCGTGAGGCGGGGGACGGGGGTCTGCAGCTCGGCGACGTAGGCCGCGACGCTCTCGAAGCTCTCGGCGTTGACCAGCCGCTCCGGGCGGATCGCGCGCAGCATCACGAAGCCCACGATCAAGATGAGGATGCCGCCCAGCACCAACCCCTCGCGGATCTTGCGAGCGGGGAAGAAGCGCACGAGACCGGTGGCGACGGAGAGGCCGAACGCCGCGGGGATCGCCACGAACCCCGGCAGGACCGCGAGCACCAGCAGGTAGAAGGTGAGCGGCGCATCGTAGGCGTAGCCGTAGGCCAGGAAGATGGGCACGCCGAAGAACCCGAGCATCCAGCTCGACTGGATGACGGTGTCGATGAGCCGGGCGAAGTGAAAGCGCGTGCGGCTGATGGGCAGCGAGAGCACCAGCTCGAGATCGTCGGACAGATAGAAGGTGGACAGCGCCGTGACGACGTTCGAGAAGCACAGCAGAAAGAACAGCGCCATCATCATCAACTCGAGCAGCTTGCGCGAGAGGATGGGGCCGAACACCTCGACGCCATGAAAGGCGGTGATCAGCCAGCCGAGCAAGCCCAGCAGGCCCAGCCAGAACAGCACGCCCAGCACGGCGAAGAACGCGGTGGTGATGCGCTCGGGGCGCGAGGCGCGCAGCCATCGGTTGCGCTGGCTCTGCAGACGCGGCCACAGCAGCCCCAGCACCGATTGCCCCAGAACGGACTTCCCCAACCCTGCTCGGGCCTGCGCCGATGGTCCTGGCGCGGACGGCTGGGTGACCGTGTGGTCGCCGACGTTCATCACTCCCGGCCTAACGGGTTTGTCTCCCGCGAGCGCAGGCAGCACCCGGCCAGCTTGTAGAGCACCCGCGCGCCGACGTTCGCGTCCCACTCTCCGGCGCCCCCCTCCGCGGTGCCCACCTCGCACAGGTCGAAGGCCACCACGCGGCGGGCCCGAGAGACCTCCGCCAGCAACAGGTGGGCCTGGCGGAAGCTCAGGCCTCCGGGCACGGGCGTGCCGGTGTTCGGGCAGAGCGACGGATCGAGCCCGTCGATGTCGAAGCTGATGTAGACCTCCGGGGGCAGCGCCTCCACGACGCGACGGCACCACGACAGCCAGGTCTCGCCCGCTGCGAGGCCCCGCGCGATGGAGGGATCGGTGAAGACGCGGATGCGATCCGGCTCGCGCTGGATGCGGCGGAACTCCTGCTGGCAGAGATCGCGGTAGCCCACCCCCACCAGACGGCAGACGCCGGGTAGCGCGAGCGCGTGGTGCATGATCGACGCGTGTGACCAGCGAAACCCGAGGTACCCGTCGCGCAGATCGGCGTGGGCGTCGATGTGCAGGATCCCCACCCCCGGGTGCGCGGCCGCCACCGCGCGCAGCAGACCGAGGGGCGCGCTGTGATCGCCGCCGAGGACCGCCGGTACGCTCCCGGCCGCGAGGATCTCGTGGGCCTGCTCCTGCACGACGCGGGACACCCGCTCCGACAGCCGATCGACCGCCGCGGCCCGCTGAAGCAGTCCACCGTCGGCGGCGATCACCGCGAGGGCGTCGGGCTCAGCCTGGCGCGCCCAGTCCGCGATGCGGGGATCGGGAGCAGGCATGGAGATCCCCGCGCGCCAGAAGTCGCCGTACTCCAGATCGTGCAGATCGACCTGTCGGCTGGCGGAGAGGACCGCTGCGGGGGCGCCTGCAGTTCCACGTCCATACGACGCCGTCGCCTCCCAGGGGACGGCGATCACACGGACGGCTGCGGCCCCCGCGGTGACGTCCAGGCCGAACAAACCGCGGGTTCCGGGGCCTCCGGGATCGAATTCCGGGTCGGACATGCCACTCTCCGCGGGCGAACGTATCGGTTTGCAGGGAGTTGTTTCGGCCTCGCGGCTGGGAGAATTGCCCGCGGCTGAATAGAGGGCGCCGAAACGTGGAGCCTCCATGCCCGAAGTGGATTCAGAAAACCTCGTGGTGCGCCTTCTGGCCTGGCCGCGCTGGGATGATCCCGCGAACCTCGAGCTGCTGATGGAGATGTCGGCGCCGATCCTCGATTACGAGGGGGTAGGGCTGCTCCTGGTGCTCGATCCCATCCGGGATCCCCCGGAGGATGTCGCGGTCGGAGCGCTCCAGGCGGCGTTCGATCGGCGGTATCCCTCGCAGGTCTCGCTCGACGTGAGCATCGAGAGCCGCGCGCTCGATCACGACGGTCGCGCGCGCCTCGGTCGCATCACCGGCGCCCTGGTGCTGCTCGGCAAGGAGCCCCCGGGATTCAACGAGTCCACCCAGCTCCCGATGCTCGCCAACGTCTTCGGCGTCCGCAAGGGCCTGAACGCCGCGGCCTTCAAACTTCGGCAGTCACCGCCCGTCTCAGCGTCGTCCCAGAACCCCGATGCGCCCGCCCCCGACATCTCCGTGGTGTTGGTGGTGCAGCATGACCTCCCCCGGGTGCTCCAGCTCCTCGATGCGCTCGAGGCTCAGGACCTCGCGGCAGATCGGTTCGAGGTCCTGGTGGTGGACGACGGCTGCGAGGAGCCTGTCGCCCTCGACCTCACGTCGTACTCCTACGCCCTCACGCTGATCCGCCAGGACGGCGTCGGCATGGGGCTGGCGATCAACGCCGCCCTTCCGCGGACCCGCGGCACCACCCTGGTGCTGTACGACGAGCACTCCCTGCCTGCCCCCGACAGCCTCCGTCGGCACCTTGACGCGCAGCTTCGTAGCGCCAACCCCGTGGGGGTGGTGGGCAACTTCGGCATCCGCTCCGACTTCGTGCGCGACTCGTTCGCCGCGACGCTCAACGCGCAGGCCATCATGTACCCCCAGCCCGGCATGCGGGCGGGAGAGGTCTACCAGGGGCGCGCGCTGTGCGCGGAGAACCTCAGCATCCCGATGGAGTCCGTGCGCTCCGTGGGCGGCTTCGAGGAGTTCTGCTCCGACGTCGGCGCCGACTGGGAGCTGGGCATGCGCGTCGATCGCGCCTGCGGGCTGAAGGTGATCTTCGATCCCCAGAACCGCTGCGAGCGCAACAGCGAGCTCGACCTGGACCTGTTCCTCCAGCGGCAGTACGCCAACGGTCGGTCCACCGCCTACACCTCGGTGAAGCACCGCGACCCCAGCATCATCATGGGACCCGACGCCGATGTGCCCTCAGACGATTTCTGGGAGGCCCTCGAGCGGCAGGTCGAGAGGACCCAGGCCGAGTGGAACAGGCTGGTCGAACGCCTGGGCTCGACGATCGCCGCGGAGCGTGAGGCCGGTCAGGGTCCGCAGCGACCGATGGACTGTGAGCCGCTCATCCGCCGACTGGGTTACCTGGCCTTCTCCAAGGGTCTCGTCGAGGCCCACAGAGCGATGACCCAGAGCACCGACGAGGAATAGTCGCTGATGAGCCAGCCCCATCCCAACCCGAGCAGGCAGTGGAGGCGCAGCACGCGCGTCCGCTGAAGTCGGGCGCCCCCGAGCGGGCGCAGGGGCTCCTTCGACCAGGGACTTGGCTTGTCAAGCCCTTCAGTCAGGGAACACATCAGGGCTCGTCGCGTCGGGGGTCAGGCGGCCTTGGCGGGGCTGGACTGAGCGGGGCCCACACGAGCCGGCCCCGGCTCACCCATCGCGCGCGGCGCTGGCTCACCACGCTCGGTGTGCTGGTGGCCTGCACCACAGCGGTCGCTTCTGCGGGGCGGTGGGGGAACGCGATCACAGCGACGCCCGCTGGCGCGCAGATGCGCACGTTCCTGTCCACGGCCCTGCCCATGCGCCACGCGCCGAGCACCGCCGATCCGGACGTCCAGGGCTGGGGGATGGCCGTCGCCCATCTCGCCGACGCCCGCGAGGCCTACCGCGGTGATCGCGCGGAGGGACTGCGACGGCTCAAGCACCTGTACGTCGAGACGAGCGATCTGGATCTCCGCGATCATATCCTCGGTCTGCTCGTGGCCGACGCTGTCGAGACCTGGCCGGCCGACTACCGGGGCTGGTTCCTGGGGAGGCTCGTGCCGGTTGTGCTGCATGCCTCTCGTGAGCACCAGGTTCCGCCGTCGGTGTCCATCGCCCAGGCGGTGCTGGAGAGCGGGTGGGGACGCAGCAAGCTCACCCAGGAGCACCACAACCTGTTCGGCGTGAAGGCCGGGGCCTCGGTGCGCCGGGTGATGATGGACACGCGCGAGCACATCGGCGGGAAGCTGCGGCCGAGCCAGCAGATCTTCCGGACCTACGGCGGCTTCGACGAGAGCATCAAGCACCACGCGGCGCTGCTATCGACGGACCGCCGCTACGCGGGCGCGCGGCAGGTGTGGACGGACTGGGAGGAGTTCCTCGAGACCATCTCCCCCCGGTACGCCTCCGACCCATCATACCCCCGCCGCGTGAGGGCGATCGTTGAGCTGTACTCCCTCGATCGCTGGGACGAGATGATCGTCAACGCGGTGCTGCACGACCGTCAGGTCCAGACACGTCGAGCCGGAGACATCGCGTCGCGGGAGTCGGCCGCCGCTGGCGCGGAAGGATAGCATCCGCCGGGGTATCGACATCGCGATCGCAATCGGAGCTGCCGCCGGCCTGTCGTTCGGCGTCGGGGCCGTGGTGGTCACGGAGCGTCTGGCGCAGGAGAAGGGCCCGGAGGGGTGGGTGCTGAGTCATCCCCCCATCCCCATGCGGCTTGCGGATCTCGCGGGCGATCCACTGCCCGCGGGCGGCGGCTATCCGCTCGACTCGCACGGCGTGCTGTGGGCACCACAACCGGCGGACGGTGTGGAGGTGTCTGCGTGGGTACCCGACGGCGGGAAGCTGTCTCTGCGGCTGGTCAACCGGGAGCGGCAGACCGGCGTCGCCCTCAAGATCAAGCGCACCGACGAGGGAGCTGTCGAGGTGACGGTGGGCTCGACCGCCACCGCGCACCGTCCCGCGGGGTCCCGGACGCCGGTCGGGTGCGATGGACAGACGCTGGAGGTCCCCGACGAGCAGATCACCGCGCGTCTGGCGCGGGCCGGAGGCGGGAGCCGCCTCGATGTGACGTTGAACGGCGAGACCATCTCCTGCGCCAATCCCCTCGGACAGGCGGTGCTCCATCCCACGGTGGGGTCGGGGTTGAAGCGGGTGGCGCTGCTGTCCGCGGAGCTCCCCGATCGGCCGGAGGTGTCGGTGAAGGCGCCCGGTCCGGCGTGGATCGCGCGCCTGCTGGTCGGGCTGCTGGGCGCGGGGCTCACCGGTGGCGCCGTTCGGATGGCCCTCCGCCGCGGCTCCCGGCCAGCCGCGGTGCTCGCCCCGCTCGCCCCGCTACTGTTCACCGCCGCGCTGGCGTCGGCAGACATGAGCGCCCTGCTGCAGTCGGCGAGGATCAACGCCGATGAGCCGCTGTCGTGGTGCGTGGGTCTGCCGGTCACCGCGAGCCTCTTCATCGCCGGGGTGATGCTCGCGAAGCGGTCTCTGACGAGCGAGTCGGACGCCGGCTGGTGGGCCACCGCGATCACCGGCGCCGTCTCCGGCCTGTTCGCCGTTGTCGCGTTCGGCGCGTGGGGCCTGCTCGGCGCGCTCGGGGGTGCCGCGGCCGCTTCGCTCCTGCGCGTGCTGCTCGGCCTCGTCGAAGCCGACGACCCCCCGGGCTCCTCCAGATCCGGCCGCGGCGCACAGGTGGTGGTGGCCGGCGCCGGCGCTGCCGGACTGCTCGTCGCGAGCCTGGAGCCGCTGTGGGGCCACTCGACGCTGTTCGCGGCGGCCGCGGGCGGGCTGTTCGCCCTGGTGCTGTGGGCGAACGTGCGCGTGGTGCGAGGCTTCAACCTGATCAGCCTGACGGCTCTCAGCCTGGGTCTGCTGCTCTGCGAGCACTCGCTCGCGTGGACCTCCACCGGGAACAGCCTGATCGGACGCTCCAGTCGCGCTCGCGTTGACGACGCCCAGGCCGCCGACAGCCCCACGCGGGCGTTCCACAGCTTCGAGGTGCTCGAGAACACCCGCGCCTTCACGCGGTACCCCGATCAGGACTACCCGGTGGAGCCGCCGCCGCCGATCGACGCGCTGCGTGTGGTGGCCTTCGGATCATCATCGACGGCCGGGGCCTACCAGAACGACGACATCGACGACTTCTGGCCGGCTGATCTCGAGGGTCTCCTCGGCGGCGTGGCGCAGGTGATCAACCAGGGGGTCGGCGGCTGGACGTCGTTCCATGTGCGTCGCTACATCGAGACCCGAGGAGATCTGCTCCGACCGGACGTGGCGATCTTCTACCTGGGCCACAACGACAAGCTCACGCGGAGCGTGATCCCCTACAAGCAGCTCCATGCCCGCTGGAAGGCTGGCGCGGGCGTGGACATCCAGGTGTCGTCCGCGCTGGCAGGGGTTCGCCTGTACCAGGCGCTCCGACACGGACTACAGGGGGTGACCGGCCGGACCGGCGGCGCTGCGATCCCCCTGGAGCACGCCCGGGAGAACTATGAGCGGATGATCGCCCTGGTTCGGGAGGGAGGCGGTCGGGTGCTGCTGGTCACGGAGGGGGTCTCGCCGGATCCCTCGCTCCTCGCGGAGTACGGGGAGATGCTGCAGTCGCTCGCGGAAGGGCCCGACGTCGCCTACCTCGACGGCGCCGCGGTGCTCGATCGACCCTCGTTCAAGCCTCACTTCATCGACGACTGCCACCTCTCGCAGACGGGACACGAGGCGTTGGCGCAGGCCATCGCAGACGCATTATGGGCTGAAGGTTGGGTGGCGCGCGTTCCTTGAGCTGCTCAACAGGTGAAGATCTGGTGGGAATTCGGCGGTCGATGGTAGCAGGACCGACGTCCCTGCCGATGGCGGCCCGATTGTTGGTGCTGTGGGCGGCGCTGCCGATGGTGCTGGGGGCGCCTTCAGCGGCCTTCGCGGAGGAACCCGTCACGCTGGAGGACGCTGTCGAGCGTCCCGCCAGCCCCGACGACATCCCGCTGAAGATGTCTGACGACACCAACCAGCGGCGGAACCACCTGGAAGCACAGGCGCTGTTGAACGTCTACGGCGTCGGCGCATCCGGCGCGGTCCTGGGTACGGTGGTGACCACCCGGTCGGAATACGGCCTTCAACGAGCGCTCGTGATCTCGCTCGATGTCTCAGAGGTGCTGCGCGGCGAGTCGGGGAGGCTGCTCGACGTCCGCATCCCGCTGGTCTCCGACGAGCAGGTCGTTCCAGAGGCCATCACCGGGTACAACGTGCTGGTCTTCCTCGACAGCTCGAACAACATCCTCGGCGGCGATGCGTTCTTCGTTGTCGAGGGCGGGTACGCCTGGCGCCAGCGCAACCCAGGAGTCTTCAGCCTGCCCAGCGCCGATCGCTTCTGGATCACCGAGATCGATCCCTTCGAGGACTACCTCGCGCTGCGGCTCGAGGACGTGCGGTTCGTCATGGGTACGAACATCCGCCGACTCAACCGCATCCGGCGCAGGCAGAGCAAGAAGAACAAGCCGGAGTAGTCGAGCGGTCACGTGTATCGGCAGCTCTGTCTCTGTTGCGCGGGTGTGCTGTCGGCCCTGAGAGAGCGGAGGCTCGCATGCTGATCATCCAGAACGGACGCTTCTTCGATGGCAACGGCGCCCCCGGCGAGCTCCGCACCCTCATCGTGGAAGACGGCGTGGTGACCGCCGCCGTGGAGGGTCCGGTTGACGTGTCGAGCGCCGAGCGCGTCATCGACGCGACCGGCTGCTGGGTCATGCCGGGCTTCCTCGACACCCACACGCACTACGACGCCGAGCTGCTGGAGGGACCGGGCCTGCGCGAGTCCGTGCGGCACGGGGTCACCACCGTCTTCGTGGGCTCCTGCTCGCTGAGCACGGTCCTGTGTTCTTCCGAAGACTGCGCGGACATCTTCTGCCGCGTGGAGGCGCTGCCGCGGGAGAGTGTGCTCCCCGCGCTGCGTCGCGCGCGAACCTGGGACTCCCCGGAGGGCTACATCGCGGGGCTCGAGGCGAACACGCTGGGGCCCAACGTCGCGTGCTTTCTCGGACACTCCGACCTCCGCGCTGCCGTGATGGGGCTGGGGCGCTCTGTAGATCCGGATGTGCGACCCACCGAGGTGGAGCTGCAGGCGATGGAGGGGCACCTGCGCGCCGCGCTCGACGCGGGGTTCCTGGGTCTCTCCACGATGACCAACCCGTGGGACAAGGTGGGCGGTGACCGCTACCGATCCCGGCGCCTGCCGTCCACCTACGCCTCCTGGTCGGAGTACCGACGCCTGGGTCGGCTCCTCCGCGACGCGGAGCGCGTGCTCCAGAGCGCGCCCAACATCACCACGAAGGTCAACGTCTTCCTGTTCCTGGCCCAGACCGCCGGCTTCGGACTCCGCAAGCCTCTAAAGACCGCGTTGATCTCCGCGGCAGACACCAAGGCGGATCCGTGGCTGTGCGACGTGCTCCCGCGGGTCACGCGGACCTGGAACGATCTCGCGCGCGGGAACCTGCGCTGGCAGACCGTTCCGATGCCGTTTGAGGTGTACGCGGACGGCATGGATCTCGTGGTGTTCGAGGAGTTCGGCGCGGGAGAGGCCGCCCTGCACCTCGCCGACGAGCTGGAGCGCAACGCGCTGCTGCAGCGAGAGGACTACCGCCGGCGGTTTCGGCGGGACTACGAGCGACGCTTCAGTCCCCGTGTGTGGCATCGCGACTTCTACGACGCGGAGATCTCCGCCGCACCCGACGCCGCGCTGACAGGACGAACCTTCGGGGAGATCGCCGACGAGCGTGGGATCCACCCGGTCGACGCCTTCCTCGATCTGGTGGTCGCGCACGGCAGCGAGCTGCGCTGGCGGACGACCATCGCCAACCACCGCCCCGAGAAGCTGGCGCGTCTGGCGAGCCACCCCTGCGTGCACGTCGGTTTCGCAGACTCAGGTGCGCATGTGCGCAACATGGCCTTCTACAACTTCGCCCTGTACTACCTGCGCAGCGTCCATCGCGCGGCGGAGGCCGAGCGTCCGGTGCTCCCGCTGGGTGAGGCCGTCCGGAAGGTCACCGCAGAGCAGGCGGAGTGGTACGGCGTGGACGCCGGGCGTCTGCGGCCGGGCGATCGAGCCGACGTCGTCATCGTCGATCCGGCAGGGCTCGATGACGCCCTCGATGACTACCACGAGGCGCCGATGGAGACGCTCGGCGGCCTGTCCCGCATGGTGCGGCGAAACGACCGAGCGGTGGTAGCGACGATCATCGGCGGGGAGGTCGTCTACGAACGGGGCACCTTCGCTCCGGGTTTCGGCGAGCGGAGGACAGGCGTCTTTCTGCGGGTGGGCCGGAAGACTCCTCCCGCGAGCCGCAGCGACGCGCGTCAACTGAGTCGGCGTACCCGGTCAGCGCAGGCTCCTCAGCCCGCGGACTCCTCTGCGCCGCCCGACTCGTCGGTGAGCGGGACATCAGGCGGCGCGTCCAGCTCAACCGCAGCGGTCAGGTGCTCGTAGAGGCTCTGCGCGCGGTCGATCGCGCGGTTCGGGTCGAACCCCAGCTCACGAATCTCCTGGAACGGATCGACCTTGTTGAGGGTGACTCCGCTGAGCGCGAGCTCGGCGGTGTGGGCGGCGATCTGCGCGGCGCGCACCACACGGCACAGGCGCTGGTAGCGCTCCGGCGCGACCTGCGGGTTTCCGTGGTAGCCGATGGCGGCGATGACGCGATCGTCCAGCCGCCACGACTGGGCGACGAGCACACCCAGGCCGGCGCTGACCGTCTGCGCAGTCTGCTCGACCAGGGCGGTGCGCGGGAGGGTGTCGCCGCGCCCCTCCGAGGCCACCTGAAAGACGATGAGCTGGCCGACGCTGTGAAGCAGCCCGGACATGTAGAAGGCGCCGCGCCGCTCGCTGGCGATCTCCGCAGCCACCTCGGCGGTGACGACGCCGTGGGTGCGCACCTTGTCGGCCAGGTACTGGAACCCCTCGACGCGGAAGACGCTGTCGTTGAGGCAAACGCTCATGCCGATGCGCCACAGGGCGTCCAGCCCGACTCGGGCGACCGCGTGGTGGAGACTGCGCGGCGGTGAGGCGTACATCGCGCTGCGTGCCTGCACCCACACCCGCTTGAGCATCCCCGGATCACGCTCGACGACGTGGGCGACCTGGATGATGTCGGTGCTGGACTCCTTGAGCAGCTCGTCCAGCTCGCTGGCGATATCCGGAAACGGAGGCAGATCGAGCTGACCGCCGTCGATGCGGGCCGACAATCGATCGATGAACGCCACGTCGGTGGGATCGGTGAGGGTGTGCTTGATGCGCCCCAACTCCCGCTGGAGCCACTCCTTGATCGGCTCGGGCTCCAGGGACGGGACGGTGTGCGTGGCATGCCACGGCGGCTTCACGCCCTTGGACTTGGGGAGCACGATGCGCGGACCGGCCTCGTCGGTGTCGGGGCGGGGGAGCGGCTGCGGGGGGTTCTTGTTCGGCTTGATCACCGGCGGCGACGCGGGAACGGGCGCCTTGGAGCTCGTGGGCGTCGGATGCGAACGGCTGGACGCATGCGGCGACGGGACAGTCGACGGGGAGGTCCCCGGCTCGCTGTCGACGAAGCCCAAAACGCGCAGCAACCACTTGAACATGACCGGTGGTAGATATCGCGTTGCGTCAGGTTCGTCCCGGGTCGTCGGCAACTCCATCGCAGATCGGCCGGCCGGCGCGGGTTCAGATGTCGAGGGTCTCGACCACCTCCATCCACTGGTTGATCTCCCGCAAGCGCGCCTGGGGATCGCGTCCCATCAGATCGCCGATCAGCCGCTCGGTGGGCAGCTCCGCGGCGGGCTCTACCCCCACCTGCAGCAGCCGGCGGCGGCGGGGGTCGAGCGTGGTGCGGAAGAGGGTCTTCGGCATCATCTCGCCCAGCCCCTTGAAGCGGCTGATCTCAGGCTTCGCGTTCGACGGGAGCTTGCGGATGATCCGCGCCTTCTCGGCGTCATCGCTGGCCCACCAGGTCTTCTTGCCGACGTCGATCCGGTACAGGGGGGGCTGCGCCAGGTAGACGTAGCCGCCGTCGACCAGCGGCCGGAGATGCCGGTAGAAGAACGTCAGCAGCAGCGTGGCGATGTGGTGACCGTCGCTGTCGGCGTCCATCAGCAGGATGATCCGATGGTAGCGCAGCTTCGAGGCGTCGAAGCCGGCGCCGATGCCGCAGCCCAGCGCCTTCACGATGTCGCTCAGCTCACGGTTGGCGTTGATCTTCTTGAGGCTGGCCTGCTCGGTGTTGAGCACCTTGCCTCGGAGCGGGAGGATGGCCTGGTTGCGCCGATCGCGGCCCTGCTTCGCGGAGCCGCCCGCGCTGTCTCCCTCGACGATGAACAGCTCGGCCTGGGAGGGGTCGCTCGTGGAGCAGTCGGCGAGCTTGCCCGGCAGGTTGAGGCGGCGGCTCACCGGAGACTTGCGCCGGATCTGCTCGGTGGCGTCGCGCGAGGCCTGCCTGGCGCGGGCCGCCATGATCACCCGCCGCAGGATGGCGTCACCCAGAGAGCGGTTGGTGTTGAGCCAGCGCTCCAGCGCCGGGCGGACGAGGCTCTCCACCTGGCTGCGCACCTCGGGGTTGTTCAGGCGGTCCTTGGTCTGCCCCTGGAACTGCGGCTCGGCCAGGAAGATGCTGGCCACGGCCACCACGCCCTCGCGGATGTCGTCGGTGGAGATCTTGAGCTTGCGCGGCACCGCGACGTCGTGGGTGTCGATGTAGGCGCGGATCGCGCGGGCGATGGCGTCCTTGATGCCCTGCTCGTGGGTGCCGCCCGACCGCGTGGGGATGCCGTTGACGAAGCTGCGGAAGGTCTCGTGCGGGGCGTCGGACCAGCACATCGCCAGGTGCAGGCGCGGCGCGGCGTCGCGCTCCAGGGTGAAGACCCGCTCCGTGGTGGAGGTGCGGCGATCGGCGGCGAGCTGCGCCGCCAGGAAGTCAGCGACGCCCCCCTCGTGGTGGAATTCCTGGCGCTTGCCGGTGGCGCAGTCCTTGAAAGCGATCCGCAGGCCCTTGTTGAGGAACGCCTTGATCTCCAGCTGCTCGCAGACCTCGTCGGGCGAGAAGCGCAGCTCGCCGAAGATCTCGGGATCAGGGGTGAACCGGATGCGGGTGCCGCTGGCGCGCGCGGGCTTGACCTTCTGAACCGGGCCGCGGGGTGCGCCGCGCCGGTAGGACTGCTCCCACTCGAAGCCGTCTCGCCGGATGGTGGCGGTGAGCGAAGAAGACAGCGCGTTCACCACCGAGGAGCCCACGCCGTGCAGCCCTCCGGACGTGGTGTAGGCGGAGCCTCCGAACTTGCCCCCGGCGTGCAGCGTGGTGAGGATGACCTGCAGCGCCGACACGCCGACCTTGGGGTGGACCGCGACGGGGATGCCGCGCCCGTTGTCGGAGACGGTGGCGCCTGCGCCGTCGGCGTCGAGCTCGACGATGATCCGGCTGGCGAACCCGCCGATGGCCTCGTCGACCGCGTTGTCGACGATCTCCCACAGCAGGTGGTGGAACCCGTCGTGTCCGGTGCCCCCCAAATTAAAAACCCGCCCCCCCCCGACGGGCACCCACCCCACCACGACCGGT